>NZ_JAVKEW010000271.1:0-11261 GCF_040226375.1 Coleofasciculus sp. G2-EDA-02
ATTAGGCTTAGAGGCTAGTCCGAACTAGGGAAGTATTCGGAAGTCTGTGCCAGAACTAGGCTCAAACCGAGCTATTCACCGCTTACGTTGTCCAAACTGGCTTGGTCAATCCTTGTCCCTTTTAGGGCAAGGTTGGTGAACGTTAACCCTCTGTTCGAGGTTGTGCGTAAGTCCTGAGAATGGGTTTCGGTGCTCTTGTTCAATTTTCTTTCCTCCGTCTATTAAGTTGCCTCAGCAATATGTCTTAAATCTTTACGTAGATTAGCGTAATGATTCGTCACAATTTTTGGCTGAACCTCGCCAACCGACAACGAAAAACGCCCGCCCTGGGCGCTTGTCTAGGGTGCATTTACTATATCTTAGTTTAGTCGATGAGGGGTAAGACCCCCCACCCCTTTAATAAAACAACACACAGTTATTAACAGACGCGCCATGGCGCATTTCTACGATGGCGGCAATTCCAGTGCGATCGCGCCGAGTAATCCTTTGCGAAAATCATTCAATAGCTGTCGGGCAGCACGCTCCCCGTCGCCTTGGTAGCGCGTCTGTGCCAATACCTGTAAGTAGGATTCACCGGTGATTCCAGTTGTATCTACATGATAACGGTCTTCTAAGGAACAAGCCGGTGTGCGATCGCCTGTAGCCATATCCGACAATTGTTTAAGCAAATCCACAAAAGCCGAAGCAACCCGCTGATTGTCGTAAGACGCCTCACCAATGTCATCACAGATAGCTAACTTTAGAGCATTCTCTTGATTGTGCAGCTTGGCGGGGATAACACCGGGTGCATCCAACAATTCAATCTGATCGCTAATCCGCACCCAACGCAGTTGACGAGTGACACCGGGACGGCGGGCGCTGTCCACCACACGCCGCCCCAAAAGTCGATTAATCAGAGCCGATTTACCCACATTAGGAAAACCAATCACCACAGCGCGAACAGGACGGGGCTGCAGACCACGATTTTGACGCCGCTGATTCATCTGTACTCCAGCTTGCTGCGCGGCTTGAGCTACCTCCCGCATCCCTTGCCCCTGCTGGGCATTTGTCCAGTAAGGCGTTTCCCCTTGCTCTTGAAACCAGGATGTCCACAACTGCTGCATCTTCGGCGTAATCAGATCCATGCGGTTGATCACTAAAACTCGGCTTTTATTCCCCACCCACTCAGCGGTTTGTGGATGATGAGTGGCAAGAGGAATCCGCCCATCCCGGACTTCGAGCACAACATCCACTCGTTTGAGCTGTTCCTTGAGTTGCCGTTCGGCTTTAGCAATATGTCCGGGATACCATTGAATGGTCGTCATAGGTGATTGGTCATAGGTGATTGGTCATAGTTACGGCACAACTAGCACAGGACAGGGTGACAGATTAATCACGCGATTGGTGACGCTTTCAGAAGCACCCTCCTCAGTTAATCCCAATCCGCGACAACCCATAATAATCAGATCGGCATTAATTTCATCGGCGACATCACAGATAGTAAACGGGGGTGAGCCTTCGCGACTCAGGGTTTTCGACTTAATCCCATACTCATTAAACATCGCTTGAGCGCCTTTGAGTAGTTCGGCAACCATCTCCGGGGACATGAGATCCGGACTTGGCGATGGGTCATCCGGGTTAGGTTTTTCGACCACCGAGAGCAGAACTAAGTTGCTTTCATACTTTTGGACGATATTTACGACAACTTCCGCTGCTTCACGGGCTTCTCGGCTTTGGTCAAGGGGAAATAAGACAGTCTTAAACATTGTAATCACCTTGAGAGACACGGACTCCGGTAAAATGTGGACGGGAAAAGAGAATAAATACTCTTGACCCTAATGATTGAGTTGATTGCTCTATAGATATACATCTGGGGGTAATCATTAAGCATACAACCACTGGCACGCGATCAGAGCGCAAAGCATCAGATACAGGCAATTAGAGGAGAGTATTACTGTGTCCAAAAAAACTGTAGCAAATTTAAGTGAGTCCGATTTAGCTGGAAAACGGGTATTGGTGCGAGCCGACCTGAATGTGCCACTGGATGAGAATGGCACGATCACCGATGATACCCGCATCCGGGCGGCGTTACCAACGATCCAGGATTTAATCAAAAAGGGTGCCAAGGTGGTTCTGTGTAGCCACTTAGGGCGTCCTAAAGGACAAGTGAAAGACAGCCTGCGCCTAACACCCGTGGCAAATCGTCTTTCCGAATTACTGGGTCAAACGGTGATCAAGTGCGATGACTGTATTGGCGATGCGGTTAAGTCTCAGATTGACAGCCTGGATAATGGTCAGGTGGCGTTACTAGAAAATCTCCGCTTCCACCCAGGGGAAGAAAAGAATGATCCGGAGTTTACCAAAAAGTTAGCCGCCCTAGCCGATGTTTATGTCAATGATGCCTTTGGTACGGCACACCGCGCCCATGCTTCGACAGAAGGGGTCACCCATTACCTGAAGCCCTCCGTGGCTGGATACTTAATTGAGAAAGAACTCCAGTATCTGCAAAATGCGATTGAAAATCCACAGAAGCCTTTAGCCGCGATTATTGGTGGCTCTAAGGTGTCGAGTAAGATTGGCGTAATTGAAACCTTACTGGATAAGGTGGATAAACTGCTGATTGGCGGTGGTATGATTTTCACCTTCTATAAAGCCCGTGGCTTGAGTGTCGGTAAGTCACTGGTGGAAGAGGATAAGCTGGAGTTGGCAAAATCCTTGGAAGCGAAGGCAAAGGAAAAAGGGGTTGACTTACTCTTACCCACAGATGTCGTGATTGCCGATAACTTTGCCGCTGACGCCAATGCCCAAACCGTAAGCATTGAATCGATTCCTGATGGATGGATGGGGCTAGATATTGGTCCTGATTCGGTTAAATTCTTCCAGGAGGCATTAGGCGATTGTAAGTCGGTGATCTGGAATGGACCGATGGGGGTATTTGAGTTTGATCAGTTTGCCGCTGGTACTGAAGCGATCGCGCGGACTCTAGCCGATCTTACCAAGAAAGGCACAACCACGATTATCGGTGGTGGTGACTCGGTTGCGGCTGTGGAAAAAGTCGGTGTGGCTGATCAAATGAGCCATATCTCCACAGGTGGTGGGGCGAGTCTGGAATTACTTGAAGGTAAGGAACTTCCCGGTATTGCCGCATTAGACGACGCTTGATGGTATCGTTACACGTCTCTATCTGATTTCGGGATAATGGCACTGAAAAGCGTGCATTAGGGAATCGCCGAAATCTTTGATAGACCGTAGGGTGGGCATTGCCCACCAGCATACCAGTCAGTGGCATTCGATTTAGAGATAAGGGTGGGTGCAAGTGGTTCATTTATCGGTGGGGAGGGCGGGTGCAAGTGGTTCATTTATCGGTGGGGAGGGCGGGTGCAAGTGGTTCATTTATCGGTGAATAGCTGACGTTAGTCCCTAAACCCGCCCCTACAGATTCCCTAAACCCGCCCCTACAGATTCCCTAAACCCGCCCCTATCATTGACTGATGACTGATTTGATTTCTACCCGATTAATTATTGGCGGTTACATCTTCTGGTTTAGGCGGATTTTTGATACTTTTGTGCATCTGCAAACCGACGCCATGAATGGGTACATTTCTCTCTAGCAAATCCTTAACTAAGGCGTAAATAGATCGCTATTTTAACGAACTGAATGAATTCAGCAAAAGAGAAGATTAAGCTTTTCGGCATAGTTAATACCAGTCTGCGATCGCGAGTCCTGACACCCTGGAAAATTCCTTGACCTTTAAAGTAGTAGATCAGGGTATTTGTATCTAAAACGTACATTCAAAAACTCTCCCGTTGGATGTCTTCTCCTGATTCAGCACGAATCTCTTCCAGGGTGGGAAAGTCTGTTGACCAAGTTCCAGCTAGGGAATGAACCAGTTCTGTCCAAGACATCTGATAATCTACCGTATGCGGTAGTTCAACATTGCGTTAAGGATTAAGTCCTGCCATATTAACTTATTCTATTCTAAAGATCATGTAACCTGGAATTATGCCAACAATCTTACGGGTAGGTCCTTATCGACTATACTTCTACAGCCACGAGCCGAATGAACCTCCTCACATCCATATTGATCGTGACCAATCATCGGCTAAATTTTAGCTGGAACCCGTCAGCTTGGCAAACAATCTGGGTTTTAGTGCTAAAGAACTACGTAAAATACAATCAATAGTACAAGAAAATCAGCAAACACTGTTGGAGGCGTGGTATGGGTATTTTGGCGATTCGAGCTGACGAGAGAGTTAAAAACGTTTACTTTACAGAGGAAACAATAACTGTAGATCTCATGGATGGGCGGGTAATTTCTGTTCCTCTCACTTGGTATCCAAGATTACTGAATGCTACGTCTGAACAACGGGAAAAATGGGAAGTATGCGGTGGAGGTTATGGGATTCACTGGGAAGAGATAGATGAGGATTTGAGTACAGAAGGAATGTTAAGGGGAGCGCCTGCTCCCAGAGCATCCTTGGCTAATAGCTAAGATTAATTCTGACGCGATCGCACTTCGCACTCTCCACAATTCCCGGAGTTGGTTTGGCACCATCTTATCGGGTATCGTAATATTAAGCCAACTTACGCTAATAGAGGTATGGCTTACCGCATCGAATACTCACCAGAATCAGAGACACATCTACAATACCTAACGGCTCGACAGCAGGTGATTGTCTTGGATACTGTCGATGAGCAACTGATGTATCAACCGACAGTTGAGACAAAAAACCGAAAGCTAATGCGCCCTAATCCCCTTGCTCCTTGGGAACTTCGCATTGGTAATTTGCGCGTCTACTATGATATAGAAGAGGAGCCCGACGCTGTTGTGTATATCAATGCCGTCGGTATCAAGGAACGCAATCAAGTCCGTATCGCTGGGGAGATTTATGACCTATGAAAATTGTGGAAATTGGACAGGCAAACGCAACACTAGCTGAATATACCTCTGAGCTAGCTGAGGAACCTGTTATCATTACCAGCAACGGTCAACCTATTGCCGCTTTGATAACATTAGAAAATGTCGATATGGAGACAATTTCACTAAGTACCAATCCTCAATTTATTGAGTTAATTGAGCGTTCACGGGAACGTCGTCGCGCTGAGGGAGGAATTTCTGGCACAGAAATGCGGCGTAGACTGGGATTGAGCAACGAAGATAGTTTTTAGATTTAGCCAACATGGATAATTAAGCATCTTGGGAAATACCCGCTGGAATCGAACATATAGCGATATTTGTTAAATATTTCTAATCCTTGTTCAACAAGTCATCGGCAAGAGCATCTAAAAGCTCGTTGAATTCAACTTCACTGTAACGCATATATATCCGGTAAAGTATAAGTTACATTCTAACACAGACACCTGCTTCAAGTATCACCTACCACAGCAATAATACGACGTTCCCGATCAGCCGCAAATGCCAAACACGCTCGGATATCTTCCTCTGTCAACTCCGGGAAATCATCTAAAATTTCTGCATGGGACATTCCCCCCGCCAACCAGCCCAACACATCATACACAGTAATCCGCATTCGTCTAATACAAGGCTTCCCGCCACGCTTACCCGGTTCGATGGTGATGATATTTCTATAACTCATAACTTGACCTCAACTATAAATTATCATCTCATATACTATCGCCTCAAAAACCTCTGCGTCCCTCTGCGTAAACCTCTGCGCCCCTCTGCGTTAAAAAAACACATCGCTAGCAGAAATAAATCCCCAAAAACAACCCAACTTTTCAAGAGAAATCTAGAAACCTACGAAAGTCTGGGCGGGTTCATTCACATCCCTTGTGCAACCAAAAAGATAGTAGTAAAACCCGCCCCTACAGAGACACCACATACCGTAAAAAGCAAGAACAACGCCCCCTCACAACCAATGGCAGAGGCAACGCTAAGATCATCAAAGACTACTACCCGCCATTACCCTCATGTCTGATCTGACCAAAATTACCTCTAACCCTACCCCATCCCTAAACGGAAACCAACCCCCCAGCCAAAACACCATCCGCATCCGGGGAGCCAGACAACATAACCTAAAAAACATCAACCTCGACCTTCCCCGCGATCGCTTAATCGTCTTCACAGGCGTCTCTGGTTCCGGCAAATCCTCTCTCGCCTTCGATACCATCTTCGCTGAAGGACAACGCCGCTATGTCGAATCCCTCAGCGCCTATGCGCGTCAATTCCTGGGACAACTCGATAAACCGGATGTAGACGCCATTGAAGGCTTAAGCCCGGCTATCTCCATTGACCAAAAATCCACCTCCAATAATCCTCGTTCCACCGTGGGTACTGTTACCGAGATTTACGACTACCTGCGCCTATTATTTGGTCGAGCCGGTGAACCCCACTGTCCGATCTGCGATCGCAACATCGCCCCTCAAACCATTGACCAAATGTGCGATCGCGTTATGGAACTCCCCGATCGCACCAAGTTCCATATCCTCGCCCCTGTCGTCCGGGGTAAAAAAGGCACACACAAGAAGCTACTCTCCAGTTTAGCCGCCGAAGGATTTGTTCGCGTCCGCGTCGATGGCGTGATCCAAAATCTTTCTGATCCAATTGAGTTGGATAAAAATTATACCCACACCATTGAAGTCGTAATTGACCGCTTAATCAAAAAGCCTGGACTACAGGAACGTTTAACCGACTCCCTAGCAACTTGTCTCAAGCTTAGCAGTGGAATTGCGGTGATCCAGGTATTAAATGATACATCGGCAGAGTCAGCCGGAGTCCGACCAGACTCAAATTATATACGTACTGACCCAAAAAATGCAACCTCTTCCGAACAACAAATCCCCCAAGAAATCGTCTTTTCAGAAAACTTTGCTTGTCCCGAACATGGCGCTGTCATGGAGGAATTATCCCCTAGACTCTTTTCCTTTAACTCCCCCTATGGCGCTTGTCCTCACTGTCACGGATTAGGTAATTTACGCACCTTTTCGCCAGAACTTGTCATCCCCGAACCCAGCCAACCCCTATACTGTGCGATCGCGCCTTGGTCGGATCGAGATAATTCTTATTACTTGTCCCTGCTTTACAATATCGGACAAGCTTATGGTTTTGAACTGGGAACGCCGTGGCAGAAACTAACACCCGAACAGAAACAGGTGATTCTCTACGGGGCGGATAATCCGATTTGGATCGAAGAATTTAACGATTACCGCCGTTATCGGGGGGTACTTCCGATCCTGCAAAAGCAATATGACGAAACCAATTCCGATACCTATAAACAGAAATTAGATCAATATTTAGTAGATCAACCCTGTGAAGTCTGTAAAGGGAAACGGTTAAAGCCGGAAGCCCTAGCGGTAAGGCTGGGACAGTATCGGATTACCGATTTAATTGAGGTTTCCATTGAGGAAAGTCGCCAACGGATTGACCAATTTAAACTCTCATCCCGTCAAGCAAAAATAGGCGAACTCGCCCTCAAAGAAATTAAAGCTCGATTGCAATTTCTCTTAGATGTTGGCTTAGATTATCTCACACTAGATCGGGCGGCGATGACCCTTTCTGGGGGAGAAGCTCAACGAATTCGGCTAGCCACTCAGATTGGCGCGGGATTGACGGGGGTTTTATACGTATTAGATGAACCGAGTATTGGGTTACATCAACGAGATAATGGGCGATTATTAGCAACCTTGCAGAAATTGCGCGATTTGGGTAATACCTTAATTGTGGTGGAACATGATGAAGAAACCATTCGCACGGCTGATTGGATTATTGATATTGGTCCGAAAGCGGGAATTCATGGTGGCGACATTGTGGTTCAGGGAAATTTCACCGAATTACTCAATAGTGAAACGTCGTTAACCGGAGCTTATTTATCTGGACGCCAGAGAATTGAAACACCAGGAGAACGGCGCAAAGGTAACGTGCGATCGCTGGTGATTAAAAATGCCCACCGAAATAACCTTAAACATATCGATGTGGAGATTCCTTTGGGTAAGTTAGTTTGCATTACTGGAGTTTCCGGTTCGGGTAAATCCACCTTAGTCAACGAACTCCTTTATCCGGCGTTACAAAATCACCTGAGTCGCAATGTACCGTTTCCCAAAGAGTTAGATAAGGTCAAGGGATTGAATGGGGTAGATAAAGCAATTGTCATTGATCAATCCCCAATTGGTAGAACCCCCCGTTCTAATCCCGCCACCTATACCGGGGTATTTGATGTGATTCGCGGACTCTTTGCGGAAACTATTGAAGCCAAAGCTAGAGGGTATAAAGCCGGACGGTTTTCTTTTAATGTGAAAGGGGGGCGCTGCGAAGCCTGTGGCGGACAGGGGGTTAATGTAATTGAAATGAATTTCCTCCCCGATGTTTATGTGCAATGTGAGGTATGTAAAGGCGCAAGATATAACCGAGAAACCTTGCAGGTGAAATATAAGGGACATTCGATTGCTGATGTTTTAAATATGACAGTGGAGGAGGCGTTGGCGGTATTTAAGAATATCCCCCGTGGGGTGAATCGTTTACAAACTCTCGTGGATGTGGGGTTAGGATATGTACATTTAGGACAACCTGCACCTACCTTATCCGGGGGAGAAGCGCAGCGGGTGAAATTGGCGACGGAGTTATCGCGACGAGCGACAGGAAAGACGTTGTATTTAATTGATGAACCGACAACGGGGTTATCGTTTTATGATGTGCATCATTTGTTAAATGTGTTGCAGCGATTGGTTGATAAGGGAAATTCGGTGTTGGTGATTGAGCATAATTTAGATGTGATTCGTTGTAGCGATTGGGTGATTGATTTGGGTCCTGAAGGTGGGGATAAAGGAGGAGAAGTGATTGCGGTGGGAACGCCGGAGGATGTGGCGGAGAATGAAAAATCCTATACGGGGATGTATTTAAAGGAGGTGTTGAAGCAGTATCCGTTGAAAGTAGAAAGTGCTAGTTCTTAGTTGGGGAAATGTAAGGTTATGGAGGGGAACGAATATATTTTTTTAACGCAGAGGTTCGCAGAGGGTAGCGCAGAGGTTCGCAGAGAATTTTGGAGTGTAGTGATTTCCTAGTGCTAAGGGTTCGCCTAACTGTAGGGGCACCATCCTTGCGCCTTTATTGATTTGAAAAAAATATATAATATTATGGTATATGAATTGGAATAGGATAGACTTTTAGGACTATTGGCTGAAAGAGAAAGGATTGACCCAATATGACTGACGAGCATCAAACACGGGTAGAACACTTTGCTATCCTTAAGTCTAAGTACAAAGCCAGCGACTATGAAGACTCATCCCCCGCGAGTCTGCTGTATTTTATCCTACGAAAAGCTGACTTGGGAATTGAGATCATTGAGATAGAGCGAAATTGGCTCATAGAACATAAACTTTCGGAAACACTTGAAACTATTGCTCAGGAGCAGCAGCTTAGAAGGAAAAAACTTTTAGATTTAGAAAGTGAATTTTACAATTTACAATTTAAGTATACAGCAACAAAGTTCCAGGTTTCCTGGAAATCCACGCCGCTTTACTTTATGCTTAGCAGACTAGAATCAGAAAATAAACTAATAGATTCAGAAATTCAATGGCTGAAACATTATGGTTATACTGAGACAGTTGTGATCGCTCAACAGATAGAACACTTTGTCACATTGAAAGCCAAGTACCAGGCGACTAAACATCAAGATTTATCACCTGCTAGTCGGCTATATCGAATTTTAAAACAACTGGAAGCAAAAGAACGGTTACGTGATTCAGATATTACCTGGCTGAACGAAAAGGAATTATTTGAAACTTTGGCAATTTTCCAGGAACAAGAAGCCGAAAAAGAAGCTGAATTTGCTCAACTCAAGGATAAGTACCAAGCGATTAAACACCCGGATTCGTCTTTATCCAGTCCACTGTATCCCATTCTAAAAAACCTTGAGGCAGATCAGCCGTTAAGTAAGTCAGAAACAGACTGGCTGGAGGCGCATCAACTGATTGAAACCCTTAATATTGTTCAGCAGTTGGAACAGAAGCGGCACTTTGTTGAACTGAAAACAAAGTATAAAGCGAGCCAATACGAAGATTCATCACCCTCTAGTCACCTATACAAAGTCCTGAAAAAACTTGAATCAGAACATCCGCTAGGTGAACAGGATATTAATTTTCTAAAAAAGCGTCAATTAACTGATACAATTACTATTGCTCAAGAGCAATACGCAGCGACGCTAAAGTCCAAGATTGAATTAGGAGATAAACTCAAGGAGTCAGAGGTAGACTGGCTAAAAGATAATGGATGGGAGACGATAATTGCGATCGCGCAAGCTAAACACTTTGCCACTCTCAAGTCCAAGTATGATGTTTCGGACTATAAAGATACATCTCCCTCTAGCCCTTTATATGCGATTCTGCACAAGTTAAAGAAAGCCGAACGTTTGGAACCAAAGGATGTGGCTTGGCTTCAGGAAAATAAAATTAAACGTCGTCAATCGAACTATGGTTATTATGGGGGGCGAGAGGAAGGATATCAACTGTTCTCTGGAAAGATTTGGAATACTTACCACAAAATTGAAGCCAATTTTTACGAACAAGAGTACCAGCGCACTGGCAACAAATGGAATTTGCCCAATGCTAGCAGTCATTGGCGTAAGGCAGATCAACCCAGACAGGCATTAAAACTGACAGAAAACCTCGACTTTGACAAAATTAACGAAAATAAGCTAAAATCAGCATTACTAACCACTAGGGGTGGAGCATTTCGAGACATTGAGGAATTAAAGAAAGCCGAAAAATGTGCGCTTAAAGCGATTGAGTATCAGCCAAGTAGCCATCACCCTTACACCTTAATGGGAGCAATTTGTTATGAACGGCGTGAATATGGAAAGGGTGATTATTGGTTTGAAGAAGCAATTAAACGTGGGGCTTCTCCCAGAGATCAGGATGCTGAGATTAAGCGAGTGGTGAAAACGGCTAAAGATGAGAACAAGCGCCGCGAAGTTGTGGAGTATTTACTCAAAAAAGATCCGCAGCGGTATGCTTGGGCTAAGTCTTATCTGAAAAAGTCTAAAAATAAAGGAAAATGACAGGGTAAAAGATACCTTGCACCTATGGTGTTCAGTTTGTGCGATCGCGCGATCGCGTCTTTTGTAGGGGCGGGTTTTACAGAAAACTGATGTCACTCACCATTTAATTTTATAAACCCGCCCCGATCGCATCCTAGATGTGACAGGTTTATTATCTTGGTAGGATATCCTAAATCTTACCCATCCTGAAAACGTGCGATCGCGTCTTTACCTGTAATCCCCGGATTATTTTTGGCAAGATTGGGGTGGCGCGGGGGCGGGTTTAGATA
>NZ_JAVKEW010000272.1:0-51773 GCF_040226375.1 Coleofasciculus sp. G2-EDA-02
ACGTAGACGCTCGAATTCATGGGCATTCTATCAACTGCGAATGTTCATTGAGTACAAATCTCTTGGCGCTGGAATTCGAGTTACCTCTATTTCCCCAGCCTATACCTCTCAAATGTGTCACAACTGCCTACACATTCATCCTGTAAAAGGAAAGTCTTACCGTAGTGGCAAGACTTTCCAATGTGGGCATTGTGGTTGGCATGGAGATGCCGACTTTAATGGAGCCAATAATATTGCACTTGTGGGGCTGTCTATAAACCAGCCTGGAGGCACGGGGTTATCGTGCAAGTTAAACCGAACTATTGAGTATGTTCAGCTTAGCTTGTTCGATGACTTCAGGGCTACTAAAAACCCAAACCTCAGCTCTTAGCAGGTCTGGGTAGTTTATTTTTCTGGATACGGGGTGATACCTCAGTTATAGCCGTTTTCACTTGGATAGGTACATCTAAACTGAGTTCGATACAAGAAGCTGCTTCACAAAAGAATAAAACTTTTAGGCGATAAGTGGCAACGATAGAATAAGGCTTTCAGCTTGATGCTGAACTCAGGTTATATTTGAGCAATAGTAAACGGAAAATTTTCTGGCGTGTTCAGGTGGAACAACGATGAGAAAAGATGCGGTGATAGACTCCACAGGATGCTACCGCTACTGGCTATTGCGGGAATGGGACTCTAATTCTCGGAAGGTTGCTTTTATTATGCTTAATCCAAGTCGTGCGGATGCGACTATTGATGACCCTACGCTGCGTCGCTGCATCAGTTTCGCTCAATCTTGGGGTTATGGTTCCCTTGAAGTAGTCAACCTATTTGGTTACCGAGCTACAAAACCAGCAGACCTGATCAAGGTAAAAGACCCCGTAGGGTCAGAAAATGATCGCTATCTTCAAGAGGCTGTTAAACGAGGAAATAGAACTATTTTAGCTTGGGGTAATCGGGGCATTTTGAGGAACCGCTGTAGAGAGGTTCTCAATTTGCTAACTGGCTGTGATCCACTCTACTGCTTGGGAATTACTAAGATAGGTTGTCCACGCCATCCACTTTATGTTAAAAGCAACACAGAATTGTCCATTTATTCATCTTGAATAAATGGACAAATATTTATTATTATACTGTTTTTGCTCATATATGCTTAATTAAGTCAGTATTTCAATTGAATTGATAAATGATAGAGCGTTCATCAAGATCTACAACAACCTTCCCACCCCGGTTTTTTTCGACCTGTCGCCAAACTTCATAGCCACTCAGAATGGCTTTTTCCCAATCACCAAGCGAACACTGAGAAACTTCTAAATGTGAGGTCATATTTTTGATAGTTTTCAGGAGTTGGTAATCAAGAGTTGAAACGGCTTCTAAAAATTGGTGATCTTTGGTATAGCTAAACACAAGAGCTGATATACCTTCCTCTATGGCTATTGCACGACCGCCATCTTCAACTTCGTCAATGCCGGAATCGCTTTTTCGTTTAAGTTTAAGGTTACTACGAATGACTGGAGACCATCCTAAAACTGCGGCGTATGATAAATGAAAAATGTCGTGAAAGCGGTAGCCATCACTTGAGTAGGAGTTATCAGTGAGGTCATTCCCAATCTGTTTTCCATTGATAAATGCTTTCATCTTCACTGAAGTATTTTCACTTATCTCTGTAATTTCGACCTCAAACTGACGTGGTAAGCGCTCATGTTCTGGAAAATTATTGTCGAATATGTAAACACCTGTTTGGACTAAATTTTTCCATCCCCAGCGGTCGCGACATTTTTTCAGATTACCTTCCGCAATTTGTTCCAAATTAAGCTCGAACTTGCTAGACACATTGGCAATATACCACAATAGATCGCCCAACTCTTCTGCAACACGCTCTTTAAAAAGCTTATGGGCTTCGCCATCGCGAAGGTACTTTTTGTACTCACTGAGCAACTCACCTGCTTCACCAACTAAGCCCATTAGAGGTATAGTTATTCCATTTCCTGTCTTGCTGGTAACTTGGTAGGTCTCTTGTGCTTGTTCTTGATATTCGCGAAAATCCATTATCCGCTCCTTGAGATTCTAAAATGAAACTAAGTATCAGCTTTTGTTGTTTTGTATTCTTCAATAGCCGGGTTAATTCCCCACTTGGGTGGATACCAGTAATCTAAGGTTTGTCCTTTACCAGAATACTTCTGCTTGATGCGAGTTCGACCTGATATTCCGAAAATATCGGGATGTTTCATCCGAGCATATTTATCGACTTCACAAAATAGATTTTGGCAATCAATTAATTGTAGCTTTCTTCCCCATAGGGACTGAAAATTTAGTCCTAATCGCTCAAACTCGGACTCTTGCCTTTCTGCCATAAGCTTGATAATTCCTTGCTCATTGAAATTACCGAGATCAGTAAAGCATTTACGAATACCATCTAGTGCTCCCGGTCCAGGAATTACAAATTCCATCTCACTGAAGTTCGTAATTTCGCTATAGTTCACATCAGTAATGAACTGATATGCCAAAAAATCACCGATGGTTGGATATTCACGCAGTAAATCGAATCCTTGCTGCATATTTTTAGCATCGGCAAGCTTTTTAGGCAACTCATTAGCCATCATCTGCTCGATTAGCTGGAGATGATTGCGGTGTTTTGCAGTGTGTCCGAAGTTTGTTCTTCCTGATGGCATGATGTATGCGGCAGAATAGATGGTTTGACCTGACTGAATGGCATCTTTGAGAACTTGGTCATAGCGTTCAAAGGAATATTCATCGTAAATAATGGAACCAAGTTTGTTCTCTAAAAGCTGCCACGTTTCGATCTTATTGAAGATTTTGAATAGGATAACTCTAAAGAACACCTCGTTAGGTGATGACGGAAGGTCATCTCGATAGATGACATTACGGATTAAATACTGGCTTACACGATCTGATGCACGGTAGGCATTGGTAAACTTATATGTCGAAATAATTGGATCATCAGTCCAAGGTATCGGTGCATTTTTCAGCTTTTTGAAAAATATTTTTTGCCGTTCAGCAGCGAATCGCCAGTAAGTATTGAATACAATAGTAGGCTTGACAGGCAGAATGTGTGAAATCATGTCTGGGGCAGAGCTTCTGTCGTCGCCATACTCACCAAAATCAAGACTTAGTTGTTTGTTTTGTTCGACGTTTTCAGTAACGTTTTTCTGACGTTGGATGCCCATATTATATTCTATGCGTTATCTGTTCGTGAGTTGTTGCAGCAAGCCTTGTCAAGCCACCTTTTTTAGGATAATGAGGCTATTATCTGACTTAGTAATGGTGTTGAGCTTGGCTACACCAACGAAGCAATGTTTAACTTAGCGATCGCGCTCTAAATCATCTATTACCTTTTGCAGATACCAATTCTCCGGCATCCCCGGATATTTTTTCTTAGCTATTTCAATCAAACGGGCAGCAACATCCCAGTATCCCCCCACCATCCGCAGGAGTTGTTGTTGTAACTCTCGATCCACCCGCGCATTCGACCAAATTTGTCGTTCTTGATTGATAAAGATATCTTTCTGATTCAATTGAGCCGAGCGTTTTTTCATCACGGCTTCAGCCTTTGCTATTTGTTGCTTCTGCTGATTTAATGCCTGATGATACTTCTGCCAATCCTGTTTCTCAAAATACAAGTTCGCCGCTTCTTGATAATCATCCGCTGCGCCTTGGTAATCTTGAAAATCAGCACGCGCCGCCGCCCGATGATAATAAATTTGTGGATCATTGGGCTGAATATTCAACCCTCGTGAATAGTCCTCAATTCCTTGGCGATAGTCGCCCAGTTTTGAGTAAGCTTGACCCCGACAGACGTAAAATTGAGAATTTTCTGGTTGTAGCTCAAGTAACTGGGTAAAATCATCGATCGCGCCCCGATAGTCCCCCAGTTCAATGCGAACCCGCCCCCGATAGTGACGAACTTGGATATCCTGGGGATCGAGCTGCATGGCTCGACCGAGATCTTGCATCGCTCCTTGTAAATTCCTCAATTTACTGCGAATAATTCCGCGATAGCAATAGGCTCTAGCATCATTGGGCGCAACTTGCAACAGCCACTGGCAATCCTCTAAGGCTTCCCGATAGTTCCCCCGTTCTAGCTTGGTGATAACCTGAGTCAGATATTTCTGCGTTTCAGCCGCACTCGCCGCCTGGATTTGCGCTGCCTGAATTTGTTTGATACTCTCTAGGCAATTCTGGCAATTGTCTTTATCCTTCTGTTCCAGGTACAGTTTTGCGGCTTGTTTAAAAGATGCGATCGCGTCTTTCATTTTCCCCAACCGACGGTAGGCTGTACCTTGCAGCTTATAAGCAGCCCCGTGATTACTATCAATCTGGAGAACCTGTTGAGCATCCTCCAGGGAAGCTTGAGCATCTCCCTGCGCCAACTGAGCCAAACTGCGCCCCAAATAACTATCCAGATGTTCAGGATTCACCTGTATCGCCTGAGAATAGTCTGCGATCGCACCTTGCCAATCCCCCAAATCAAAGCGAGCCAATCCCCGTTTGCAGTAAGCATCGGCAAATTCCGGATTAATCTGCAACGCTTGCTCAAAATCCTGAATCGCTCCCTCTAAATCTCCTTGTTGCGCCTTCTGTCGCCCTCGCTCGTAAAATTCGCGCTCCATTTCCCACTTCCAACTTTTTTGTGCGATCGCCAGTTGTCTTGCCCGTTATCATAACTCATCGCCTCTAGACAGATGAGGCAACCCAGATCAGGCGTGTAATATATAAAAAGAGATAATTCTTAAAAAAAGTTCATGATTGTTTCCGCCTCTGGCTTCGATAGATTTAAACAAGCAATCAAAGAAAAGGTCTTTTTTGGCAATGAACCCACTCCGGAGTTGATTGCCATCCTCATCGTCTACTTTGTCCAAGGTATCCTAGGGCTAGCCCGTTTAGCGATTAGCTTTTTCCTCAAAGATGAACTGGGTTTGAGTCCAGCCCAAGTCGCAGCGCTGCTGGGGATTGCCGCCTTACCCTGGGTAATTAAACCCCTATTTGGCTTTCTGTCCGACGGACTTCCCTTATTTGGCTATCGCCGCCGCCCCTATTTAGTCCTGTCGGGCTTAATGGGAACAGCCGCGTGGTTAAGTTTAGCAACAGTAGTCGATACAGCTTGGGCTGCAACCCTTGCCATTCTCCTAAGTTCCCTATCCGTAGCCATTAGTGATGTCATCGTAGACTCGCTAGTGGTGGAACGGGCAAGGCGGGAATCCCTCAGCGACTCCGGTTCCCTGCAATCCCTAACTTGGGGCACCTCTGCCCTAGGGGGATTGATTACGGCTTATCTGAGTGGTTGGCTACTGGAGGCGTTCAATACACAAACTGTTTTTGGCATCACCGCCACCTTTCCCCTACTCGTCTGTGGCGTGGCGTGGTTAATTGCTGAAGAATCCGTCACTTCCGGGATGAACATCGCCACCGTCACCCAGCAAATCAAGCAACTGCGCCATGCGGTTACCCAAAAAGCAATTTGGTTACCCACCGCGTTTATCTTTCTGTGGCAAGCCACACCCACAGCCGATTCAGCCTTTTTCTTCTTCTCCACCAATGAACTAGGATTTGAGCCGGAATTTTTAGGGCGGGTGCGTTTAGTCACCAGTTTGGCGTCTCTGGTGGGTATCTGGCTATTTCAACGCTTTTTAAAAGGCATTCCCTTCCGCACGATTATGGGGTGGACAACCGTGCTGTCGGCTGTTTTGGGAATGAGTGCCTTAATTCTAGTTACCCATGCGAATCGAAGCTTAGGCATTGATGATCACTGGTTTAGCTTAGGGGACAGTCTAATTCTGACGGTGATGGGGCAGATTGCGTTTATGCCTGTACTCGTGCTTTCAGCAAGACTTTGCCCGTCCGGGGTAGAAGCCACCTTATTTGCCCTGCTGATGTCTGTATGGAATTTGGCAGGACTACTATCTCACGAATTTGGCGCGTTATTAACCCATTGGCTAGGAGTTACAGAACATAACTTTGATCGCCTGTGGTTATTAGTCACGATTACGAACCTCTCTAGCTTATTACCATTGCCCTTCTTAGGTTGGTTACCGACGAGTGATCCGCAAGCTGAAATCAAATCCGAAACCGAATCAAAATCATTACCGCCAGCAGAAGTATTTGAACATCATACGTCGGGTTCTCTATTAGAACAGCCATTCCTACCCGACGTCATGCCAGAGTTTATCCGGGTTTGTAGTGAGGACTTTAGTCCTCTTGTCAAAAGCGCTAAAGCGCCTACTACCAAAGGGGTTTGTAGTGAGGACTTTAGTCCTCTTGTCAAAAGCGCTAAAGCGCCTACTACAAACAAACAACACGATTAAATAACGAGGGAATAAACGATGATTGCAACAGAACAATTTTTTGAATCAAAGTATTCACTATCCTATGACCGCGAAGGATGGAAACGGGGGTATCAATCCCAACCGAATGAATATGATTACTGGATTGAGGACATTGAAGGAGAAATTCCGCCAGCGCTGAATGGCACGTTGTTTCGCAATGGTCCGGGTTTACTTGATATCAACGGTCAACCACTGCATCACCCCTTTGATGGCGATGGTATGATATGCGCGATCGCCTTTGATCAAGGTCGTGCTTATTTCCGCAATCGCTTTGTCCGTACTGAAGGCTTTCTTAAAGAACAAGAAGCCGGAAAAATGCTGTATCGCGGTGTTTTTGGCACGCAAAAGCCCGGAGGGTGGCTGGCAAATGCCTTTGATATTGATATCAAAAATATCGCCAACACAAATGTGATTTACTGGGGCGGTAAATTATTAGCCCTTTGGGAAGCGGCGGAACCCTATCGGTTAGACCCCAAAACCTTAGACACCATCGGAAAAGAAACTCTAGACGGTATTTTGGCACCCGGAGAGGCGTTTGGCGCCCACCCTTGGATTGACCCAAGCTGTAACCAAGATGGGGGTGCGCCTTGTTTGGTGAATTTTGCGATTAAACCGGGTTTTTCCACCAAAATCACCATTTATGAATTAGATGAAGCTGGCACATTAAAACGTGGTCAGTGTCGCACGGTTCCGGGTTTTGCCTTTATCCATGACTTTGTAATTACGCCGAATTACTGCATCTTTTTCCAAAATCCTGTCACCTATAATCCTTTTCCTTTCCTGTTGGGATTAAAAGGGGCGGGTCAATGTGTAGACTTTAAACCCAACGCACCGACTCGGATTTTAGTAATTCCGCGTCATGGTAATGAACCGATGCAAGTCTTAGAATCTGAAGCTGGGTTTATTTTTCACCATGCGAATGCCTTTGAGCAAGGGGAGCAAATTTGTGTGGATTCTATCTGCTATGAGTCTTTAACTCAAGTGGACTCGGAGATAGATTATCGGGACGTGGATTTTGATGCGCTTCCACCCGGGCAACTTTTTCGGTTTACGCTTAATCTAGGGGATGCTACGGTACAACGACAGCGACTATTAGAACGTTCCTGTGAGTTTCCCTGTGTTCATCCCGATCACGTTGGACGCCCTTACCGTTATGTATACATGGGAGTGGCTCATAATCCCACAGGCAATGCTCCACTGCAAGCCATTTCTAAGCTAGATCTAACCACAGGAGAGGAACAAATTTGGAGTGCAGCCCCCCATGGCTTTGTCAGCGAACCGATTTTTGTTCCCCATCCTGAAGCGAAGCGAGAAGATGAGGGTTGGGTGTTAACCTTGGTCTATGATTCGAGTCATCATCGCTCCGATGTGGTGATTTTAGACAGTCGAGATTTAAACCAAGGCGCGATCGCACGACTGCATCTGAAGCATCATATTCCTTACGGATTGCATGGAAGTTGGACTTCGACAGTCTTTTAATAAGAATATGACTCGCGCCCGCCCTCATCGATTTATTTAGGGGCGGGTTTCACTACTATCGTTTTGCACAAATGTGACTCGCACCCGCTCCATCTCCCCCATCTTCCCCATCTTCCCCATCTCCTAAGGCTCGATAGCTTAAAATTATAAATATCCACGGCTGATCGTATTGTCCTATCTCTCAGCAGAATAGAGAACAGGTCAAACCAAAATCTAGACAATAGCGATTCTCAGCCGCTGCGGAGATTTCTCTAAATTATGATATCGAAGCAGAATAATTTTGGTGGAGAACAGTTATGAAATTTAGCATTGTCATCACGACTTATAACCGCCTCACCTTGCTCAGGCGGGCAATTGACAGTGCTTTGGCTCAAACGATACCTTGCGAGGTGATTGTGGTGGATGATAGCTCGTCTGATGGTACAGAGGTTTATGTGCAACAGCGACACAAAGAACTCTTAGACAGGGGTGACGCTCGTTTAATTTATCACCGAAATTCTACAAAACTGGGTCACTCAGGAGCGGTCAATCAGGGTGTAGCATTGGCAACAGGAGACTGGGTGAAACTGGTGGATGATGATGACTACCTTGCCCCTAAGTGTCTTGAAGAAATGGCTAAAGCGATCTCCGGGCGTCCAGAGGCTGTGATTTGCTCCTGTCGAGCCATTCAGGTTGATAGGAATGAAAAAGAAGTCAGCAGAAGTCGGCAAGTTGGCAAGGGAACGCTTGTATATATTCCCCAAGACGAGATTCATTACGCCATGCTTTTGGAACTATTGCCATTTGGCACTCCTGTACAAGTGGCATTTTCCCGTCTAGCTTTTCTTAAATCAGGAGGATGGGATGCAAAATTCGATACTAATTATGATGATATTGATTCCTGGATTAGAATTGCCCAGTTTGGTGATGCCGTTTTTATAAATAAATATCTGGCTTACCGGACTGTTTGGGATGGATCATTTAACTGCAAGTTTACTTTAGAGAATCGCCTAGAAACAAACCTGATAATTAAAGAAGAAATTTATGCTTGCATTAGCGATAAATATCGGCATACTTTGCCTAACTTATCAGATATAAAGTCGTCAACAATATTACATTGGGGATTTGTCGCGCTTAAAAAAATGGAAGTTTTTATCGCTATAAAGATTTGGCTAAAAACCGAATTTTTTCTAGGGGGATCAAGGCTATTTCTGAAGAGATTACTTTATAAAAATAGTTTGGATAAACTATTGCAAGATTCTCAAATTAATACTTCTTTTTTAGTAACTCGTAAAAATAAAAAAGCTACTTAAGTCAAAGTGAGGGAGTTGACACTTCCGTCGCTCAAAGCGAGGGTCTTCTCAGGACTCTCAGATAAGAGTGCTGAGATTTTCCTAACACTCCACACCCGGTCACCCTATACCCCGTCTGCTTTTTGGCGTTCTTAGCCGCCCCTTCAGGTTTTGGGGTAAAATCAAGAGTTCGCAGTCAAACGAAAATGCTTGTAGTAAGGGAGATACTTCTATGACCCGGATGTATTACGACACAGATGCTAACTTAGACCTACTTAGCGATAAAACTATCGCAATTATCGGGTATGGGTCTCAAGGTCACGCCCACGCCCTGAATCTCAAAGAGAGTGGCATCAAGGTGATTGTGGGTTTGTATCCGGGCAGTAAGTCGGTGGCGAAAGCGGAGTCAGCCGGATTAACGGTTCATTCTGTTGCTGAGGCGGCGAAAGCGGCGGATGTGATTATGATTTTATTACCGGATGAGGTACAGAAAACCGTTTACAATGTAGAAATTGCCCCGAATCTGAAAAAAGGGAACGTCCTTGCCTTCGCCCATGGGTTTAATATTCACTTTGGTCAAGTCGTTCCCCCACCTGATGTGGATGTGATTATGGTGGCACCCAAAGGACCAGGACATTTAGTGCGACGGACTTACGAACAGGGAGAAGGTGTCCCTTGCCTATTTGCCGTGTATCAGGATGCCACAGGTCAAGCTCGCGATCGCGCCATGGCGTATGCTAAAGGGATTGGTGGAACTCGTGCGGGTATTTTAGAAACCACATTCCGGGAAGAAACGGAAACCGATTTATTTGGTGAACAAGCGGTGTTATGTGGCGGATTGAGTTCCTTAATTAAAGCCGGATTTGAAACCTTAGTGGCGGCGGGTTATCAGCCAGAGTTAGCGTATTTTGAATGTCTCCACGAAGTCAAACTAATTGTGGATTTGATTGTGGAAGGCGGACTCGCCAATATGCGTGACAGTATCTCTAATACTGCTGAATATGGCGATTATACCCGTGGACCTCGCATCGTTAACGATGAAACCCGCGCCGAGATGCAGAAAATCCTGAAAGAAATTCAATCCGGTCAATTTGCCCGTGAGTTTGTCTTAGAAAACCAGTCAGGTAAAGCTGGATTCACCGCCATGCGCCGTCAAGAAGCTGAACATCCTATAGAAGAGGTGGGTAAAGATTTACGGGCAATGTTTAGTTGGTTGAAAAAGTAGTTATTAGTCATTTGTCATTTGTCATTTGTTAATTTTTGGCAAGACAATTGGCAAATGACATCAGTCTTTATAACCCAGTCCGCGCAGGCGGACTTTGTTTGTGTAGCAGCGATTTCAATCGCCTTGGCAAAAGGGGGTAATAAAGGTGGATTTGGTATAACATTTGTCCTCTTATTCAGCAAACCCCAATTATCATGAACGGGTAAATGCGTAGCGATAATGACAACAAATAACCTCGAATCAACCAAATCAAAAATAGACTCACCGCCAAATTGGACGGCATTAATTTTATTATCAGTCGCTTTAATTGCTTTGTCGCTAACTGCCATCTTTATCAAGATATCGGTTCAGGAAATTAGCGCCAATGCCACGGTATTCAATCGCCTCTGGATAGCAACAATTATCTTTGGGTTGTGGAATAGCTTTAAGCAACTCCAAAACAAGGAGTTGGATGAGCCGGCTGAAACCAATTCACACTATCAGATAAGTGAAATCATGCTTCTGTTGGGTGTCGCTATTGTTCATGTCATGGGTCGATTTTTGTGGACATGGTCGCTGACTCAAACCAATGCGGCAAATGCGACGGTTCTGTCTAATATGCCTCCCCTATTCACCGCGTTAGGAGGATGGTTGTTTTTCGGTCAGCGTTTTGACCGCCGATTTGTGTTTGGGTTAGGAATTGCTCTGGCTGGAGCTATTGGGTTAGGATTAGAGGATTTATTTCTATCAGAAAATAGCTTGTTCAGTGAAACCGCGTTTATTGGTGATGCGGCGGCGTTATTATCTGCCATGTTCTATGCTGCCAGTTTTTTAATCCTGGAGCAACTTCGCAGTCGATTAGCGGTTCAAAATATCCTCCTGTGGCGCTGCTTGTTGGGTACATTGTTTATGATACCCGTTGTGCTGATGCTGGAAGACCAACTGTTTCCAATGTCTTGGCAAGGGTGGCTAGCGGTGTTCGGTTTGGCGGCTATCTGTGAAGGATTAGGACATGGGTTAATTGTCTATAGTCTCAAGTATTTCTCTTCCGCATTTGTAACCCTGGTTCTGTTGCTTGAACCTGTGATGACTGCCGTTTTTGCTTGGATACTTTTCTCGGAAGGTTTAAGTCTTCTCAACCTATTAGCCTTTGCTGTGATTCTTGAGGGTATCTATTTAGCCAAAACCGGTAAGGGAGCTGATAAAGCCTAAAAACTCCTCCGACTTTTCACGCCATTTGGAACAATCAACATCAAACTTAACCCCCCTCCCGTCCCCCTTATCAATGGATAATTAATAATTGATAATTGATAATTGATTAATTAGGTCTAAGACCTCTTCGTTTACGAAGAAATTAAAAAATATTTTCCTTAAATTCAATCCTCTTCTTTTAAGGAGAGGTCATTATCCATTGTTCATTATCCATTGTCAATTTGTGAACGATCCCCCTCTTCCCTTATAGATCCCCCTCCCGTCCCCCTTAAAAAGGGGGAAGCCAGCGGATGCGGGAGCTTTTTTTGCACGGGGAAGCCAGAGGATGCGGGAGCTTTTTTTGCAGGGAAGGGGGGGAATTCAAAGCCTCTCTCTAACCCCCCTTTTTCCCCCCTTTTTCCCCCCTTTCAAAGGGGGGCTAGGGGGGATGGGGGCTAGGGGGGATGGGGGCTAGGGGGGATGGAGAGAGGTTTGGAGAGAGGTTTTCCAGATCCCGACCAAAAGTATCGGCAACTTAGTATTAAAACGTAATTCTATCTAAATTCAACATAAATTAGTCCTCCAAAACTACTAGATTAGTTTGAACCGCTATGGTGAAAGAGTCTTGATTTGAAATCCCTCAAAGACAACTTGAAACCCTTCCCGTTCCGGTGACGCACACATTAAACCCACTTGCACTGTTTCTGTTTCAGTTAAATAAGCCAATCTCATCATCGTAAACTGCTCGCCGTCAAGGGAATAGTTGATCTCGACAGCGCCGCCGCTACGTTGTAGTTTTAACCATAAGGATGGAGGATTTTCCGGAATACCCACCACAGACCAATCCGAATACTCTCGCGTAATCACCGTGCTGGCATATTGTACACCGAAGACAAACTCAATTCCACACTTTAACCACGTCTGATCATTCTCGCGGATCATTAACCCCGCTTGGTCATAAAGTTCCTGATACTGTCCAGTGATTTTCACAACAGCTATAAAATCACCGGTTATGTCCTGATAATAAAAATGTCCCGTATCGCGGATAAATCCGTAATGCGTCTTGCGCCAGAAGTCTGTTTTTAGTCCTGACGTGACTGTAATTACTTGCTCTTGTTCATTCCAGACAGGCGGTTCATTATACCATTTCATGGAAAGTTATCTCTAAGTAGGTGGACACAATTAAAGGCGGGCGGTCGAGAACTCGCTACCCTTGAGAAGCAAGCTACGTCATTCGTCCTTCCTCCTTTGTAAGGGTTTGAGGTCTATTTACAAAACTTATGATATACAGTAGGGTGGGCATTGCCCACCAGCCTTAGGTCCCTCAAGTCGTTACACAATTAAAAATTAAACGGTACAAGCCATCTCGATAGTGGGGATTCTCTCCCAGATTGGGAATCCGATAAGGGTACACTAAACTGCTAGGAACCCAAGCTTGCGCCCTCACATCGGGATTCCGGAAAACAAGGAATTTCCGTCGTCAGAGCTACTTTGTTAAGTTTTGTAAAAAAATAATCCGTCCTGGTTGTGTATGATGCAATTAATGTATACTTAACCGTGGCATAAACGCTAGATCGCCTGATCTTAATTGTGACTTTGCCTAACAATCACTTTTGCACCCAGCTCGGTAACAACTCCAAATAAGTAATCTTACGAATACAGTGTGGGCTTCAGAAGTAGTCTTTTCCAAGAGCCTGAGGACTTTTTAACATCAGAAACACTACGTTCTTTCAGAATGTAGAGATGTGTTATGGCGTGTCTGTCATGGCTGTGATGGCATGGCTTTTACCTATTGTTTTCCCTCATATCTATCGTTGTAATTAGCTATTT
The DNA here is from genome assembly GCF_040226375.1 of Coleofasciculus sp. G2-EDA-02. NCBI lineage: Bacteria > Bacillati > Cyanobacteriota > Cyanophyceae > Coleofasciculales > Coleofasciculaceae > Coleofasciculus > Coleofasciculus sp. G2-EDA-02. Next base: position 13,296 of record NZ_JAVKEW010000272.1, read on the forward strand.
AGAAAGGTGAAATAGCGGTGAACTCCGAGAAAATTTCCTGTTACCTGAATCGCTTGGATCATAGAGGTTCATTTTTGGGGCTGATGAATCAAGGCTCTTGGCAAGAAGTAAATTTTGTCGCCACCCAGGCAGGTCAAGTTCGGGGTGGTCATTTTCATACCAGAACCCACGAAGTCATCTTTTTGGTGCGTGGGAAAGCCGAGGTAGAACTGCAACATTGCCACGATCCTCAGCAAAAACAACAATTTATTTTGAACTCAGGAGAAGGCATTCAGATCAAACCCTACATGCTGCACACCTTGCGTTATTTAGAGGACAGTGAGCAAGTTGCCCTATTAGATGTTCCCTTTGATCCGGAAAATCCTGATCTTCACACCCTGGCTGCCACTAACTCATAAGGTAAGTCTAAATTTTATGGATTGGCTAGATAAGTTTAATCCGTTCTCGTCGGAAAAAGGCTAGAGCAAGTCTCTTCGTACAAATATTTGGGAAAAAGATAACCGATGATTCCTCAAATTCAACCGTGGATTGATGATAGTGAATGGCTCGAAGTTAAACGGGTTATCGAGTCAACGTACTTAACCGAAAATAAAGTTACAGCCAAGTTTGAAGCTGGGATTAAAGAATTAACCGGGGCAAAACACGCGATCGCGGTTTGCAATGGTACCGCTGCCCTGTATTGCGCCTTAAAAGCTTTAGATATTGGTCATGGGGATGAAGTGATTGTCCCCAACTTAACCTTCGTGGCGTCCGCGAATGCCGTAATTATGGTAGGCGCCAAGCCCATCTTTTGTCCAGTACGAGCCGATACTCTGTGCATTGATGTAGACGCCGCAGCCGGGTTAGTCACGGACAAGACGAAAGCAATTATGCCCGTGCATTTGTATGGTCAAAGTGCGGATATGGACGCCGTATTGACCTTTGCGAACCGATTTGAATTAAAAATAATTGAAGATGCCGCTCAGGCAATTGGAGTTGAGTTTAACAATCGCCATGTCGGCTACTACGGAGACGCTGGTGCTTTTTCCTTCTATGGCAACAAAACCATGACCTGTGGTGAAGGCGGGATTATCCTCACCAATAGTGATCGTATTGCCCAAACCTGTCGCCGCCTGAAAAATCATGGTCGCTCCCATCGAGGTACCTTTGTCCATGAACATATTGGCTTTAACTTTGCCATGACGGAAATGCAGGCGGCTGTTGGTATCGCCCAGCTCCGAAAATTGCCTGCCATTATTGAGCGCAAACGGCAAATTTATCACGCCTATATCACCGGTTTAGCCGATGTCCCCCAGTTACAGCCTGTTTTTATTGATCCACGCTGTAAACCCGTCCATTGGTTTACCTCGTTTTATGCCGAAAACCGGGCTGAACTCGCTGACTATTTAACCGATCAAGGAATTCAAACCCGACTCTTTTTCTGTCCACTCCATCTCCAACCGTGCTATCAAGGCTGGGCTGATCCCCAGATGAATTATCCGGTGAGTACATCCGTCTATGAGCAAGGGATTTCTTTACCTTCAGCATACAGTTTGACTGACGATGAGCAAGATTTCATTATTGCCCAAATTCGTCAATTTTATCAGCTTAAGACTTCCCCACAACCTCTAGCCGTCGGGTGTGTTAGCGAAGCGTAACCCACCCCATTGGTTGTCAAGGATGTAGGGGCGGGTTTGACAGATAACTTATAGCGACAACTTTGTCGGGGCGGGCGCGAGTCATATCTGGGTACAACCCTAAATGATAGTAGTAAAACCCGCCCCTACACTAAACCCGCTCTTGGGCAAACCCGATTGATAAACGCACCCTTATGAACGAGCAAAACCTGGCTGAGTCTCCAGCTTCTGAATATCTTGAGTATCGAGATCAGGTGGTGGCGGCTGTTGCTAATTTACCTCACGGGAAAGCCCTAGCGGAGGCGCTAATCGCTGAGCGCAACGTTTTTCACTTCGTTTATCCCGATGACGTGACAGGCGTTAGCGGAATTCAGGTGCGGCAAGGGCATGGTCCCAAAAGTCTCGATAATGACGCCATTGACACTCACTTTCACGCCTACCTCGACAGGGTGATTAACCCCCAAATTCGCGCCGGTATCCTCACCGATGGCACCCATCCGGGAGACTATGACGATCGCAAACTGCGTTGGTCCGGCGCTGGAGTCGCTGGATTTTGGTCTCGCCATCAGGAGATCTTTACTCTAGAGGTTGGTCCGACTAGCTATCCTCGTTATCGTTTGGATTTAGATCGTCATCCCTTGGCGGCGCTAAAGCTGATGCAGCAAGGGCTAGAAAGGTATCACGATCCCTATGCTTATTTTGCCCGGGGAATTGGCGTCGCTGTTGTCCCCCTGACGACGGATGGCAGTGTCTATATTGGCGAGCGATCGGCTCACGTTGATTGCCCCGGTGTTCTCAATTTTGTGGCAGGTTTGGCGACATTTTCTGTCACTGTTGAAGCGATTAATTTCTATCAAGATGCTCAACGAGAGCTATGGGAAGAAATCGGCGTGGCGATGACTTTAGATGAGCGGAATACTCAGTTTATTGGTATGTCGGGAAATCCGCTAACTGGAGAGGTGGACTTGGTTTTTGTCGTCCAAACCCAAATGTGCGATCGCTATTTCCAGTCTGGGCAATGGCAAGAACATTCTCGATTGGTTCGCATTGGTAATAAAACTGAAGCTGAAGCGCTGCTGGAACAGGGGCGGTTACCTGGAGCCAAAGAACCCAAATCCTTGATGTTTTCCTCTCGGTTTGGCTTAGAATACTTGGTTCAAAAGTATTGGTAAACGATGCAAGACACATTTTGGAGCAAGCTATCTATGTCATTTTCATTTTCATGGAAAGAACAAGGGAGCCGATACATTTTAGGATTAGCTGTGATCACCTTTGTTGCCCACTTTTGGCACTATAATAATCTGGGATTGTATGAAGATGATTATTTTTTAATCGCTCAGCCAATGTCCATGAATATGGACGAAATTGGTGAGTTCATGACCTGGCATATTTTCAACTTCAATGCCACCGAAGCCCGTCCCCTTCTTTATATTATTGAGTTTTCTGTTGGTTTATTAGGCAAGTTCATTGGAGATTTTCATGGGCTTTACTGGATTAATTATGGGGTCATTTTAATTAACAATATTTTAATGGGTGTTTTTCTTAAGTCCCTTTGGAATCAACCGATTTTTGTGATAACTGGAACCCTAGGATTTACCCTATTTCCAGCAGAAACCACTCACGCTTATTTAACTCATATCTCTCTCTATTCTTCTTTAACCCTTTTACTTCTGGCTTTTCTCAGCTATTTGTCCCACAAAAAACTATTGTCATACTTGCTTATTTTTTCGTCACTTTTATGCTATGAAACCGTGTTTCCCGTTTTTATTACGGCTCCCCTATTTAAAAACAAGTGGGATAGAACTCTGTTCCAGAAGATGCTCAGACATACCCTAATTTTGGCAGCGATGTTAGGCGTAATTGTTATCGCACGAAAGATAACAGGTGAATCCAGGATTGAACAGCTAGATTTTCTCACCTTGATTAGCACTCCGGTTCGTCAAATGCTGATTGGTCCGTTTGTCAGTTTGAGTATGTTTTTCTATCGTCCGGCTCAGACGTTGCTCAACCTAAACGGAGAATTATTAATCATTGTCCCTTTATTTTTTGTCGGGTTTATTTTACTTTTCTCGAACCTAAAAACTAAACCTGATTCGGATTTTTATACGGAAGGAACTATTACAGTTTTGTTACCGATTAAAAAATTAACCATTTTGGGACTAACCTTGTTAATTCTGGCTTATCCCTTGAATTTTACCCGTGCCGCCACGGCAATTAATGGACGGGATTCGCGGGTACATATGACAGCCGCGATCGGAGCCGCTATTCTGGTGGGTTTGTTTTGTTACCTAATCGTTAATATAGCTAAACATAAGATAACTCAAACTATCGTTAATAGCGGGTTAGCGGTATTTTTCTCCTTATTAGTCGGATTTTGCATAACAGTACAGCACGAAAATCAGCTCAGTTGGGACTATCAACGAGCATTTTGGACAGACGTGATTCACCTTTGTCCAGATATTACGCCAAACACGATTATTTTAGTGGATGCTCCTTTAAATACAGGAAAACAGTTACATTCGTTTATTCAATGGGGTGTACCGATGACATTGAGGCAAATTTATAAATTTCCTAAAACATGGGAGCGTCTTGATGAATTACCGAAAACTGATGATCAGCCGAGATGGTACTTTTGGCGAAAGTACACACTTTATCCCAAAGTCTATCGGTTAAAGCCCAATTGGCAAAACTTAATCATCAATCAAAGTCAATTCGATTTCAGTCCTAAAAACAAGGCGTTTGATTATTTTCTCCAATGGGAACCCCCCCGTCTTGTTGATAGTCATAATATTATTTTGTTAGAAACAAGAAATGATCAATTAGTCCGCAGAATTGAACCGTTAATGATTGGCGATCGACTGCTTGAATTTCAACCTATTTCTCCGTCAACACTTGATTCCTTTCAACGTGGGGTTCTCTATAATTCTTTAATCCAACCCGATAATCAAGCTAAAATTAATTATTTAAACCAGGTGTTTTAACAAATCAATCGATTGTTTTAAATAACGAATAGAAAACATTTAATTTTTCGATAGTGAGACGATAATGATAACCATTGAAACAATTGCTACGGTAACAAAAGACTGTGACGTAACCATTAAAGTTCCGGTGAGCATTCCTCCTGGAGAACACAAAATAGTGTTAACCGTAGATGATCAATTAATCGCCGATCAAACAATACTATCAGCCGACGATGCCTTGGCTGAGTTTAGAGCGACGATGGAATCAACTTTAGAGTCTGTCGAATTATCCGTTGTCGTGCCTTTTCACAATGAAGAGTCAAATATTGACCACCTATTTGAGCGGCTCTTTTCCGTTCTCAATCGACTCAACCTGACGTATGAGATTATCTGTGTTGATGATGGCAGCCAGGATAATACTCTACAGTATTTGATTACTCATCACCAGCGAAATCCAGCGATTAAAGTCGTCAGTCTCTCCCGGAATTTTGGCAAAGAAGTTGCCTTGACAGCGGGGATTGATCACTCTCAGGGAAAAGCCGTTATCCCAATCGATGCTGATCTTCAAGATCCGCCAGAACTTATTGAAGAACTGATTAATAAGTGGCGCGAGGGGTATGATATCGTTTATGCTAAGCGTCATTTACGCTTAGATGATAGTTGGCTAAAACGCTTAACTGCTAAAGCTTTTTATTATACGATAGGCAAGTTAAGTCATGTGGATATTCCTGCCAATGTGGGAGATTTTCGCTTATTAGATCGGCGGGTTGTCCAAGCATTGAAACAGATGCCGGAACGCACTCGTTTCATGAAAGGTGTATTTGCGTGGGTTGGTTTCAAACAATGCTCCATCCTCTATGATCGCCAACCCCGTTACCAAGGACAAACCAAGTGGAATTATTGGAAACTCTGGAATTTTGCCCTGGATGGAATTATCTCATTTAGCAACATTCCCCTAAAAATTTGGACGTATGTGGGATTTTCATTGGCGGTTTTTGCATTCTTGTATGCCACGTTTTTGATTATTTTTACCCTAATTGTGGGAATTATCGTACCCGGTTATATGTCGTTAATTGTCGTTGTTCTCTTTCTCGGTGGTGTACAGTTAATCGGGTTAGGCATAATCGGGGAATATTTGGGACGAGTTCATGAAGAGGTTAAACAACGTCCCCTCTATTTAATTCAAGATCATCACGGTTTTACCAAAGTGCTGAAAAGCAAAAGTATAAGAACGTCAATACCAATGAGATAGATGTAGCCATGGATGCTCAAATGTACCAGCAAATGATGGAACTCCAAGACAAACATTGGTGGTTTGTCGCACGACGGTTGATTATCGAACAAGTAATCCAGACATTAAAATTGCCCGAATCCGCAGAAATTTTTGAAGTCGGATGTGGAACCGGAGGAAATTTAGAAATGCTTGCTCGCTATGGTGAAGTTTATGGGATGGAGTTAGATGAAACAGCACGCCTTTTTGCCAGTGATCTTAAACTCGGCGAAATTCAACCCGGCTGCTTACCCGATGATATTCCCTTCCCTGATAAAACCTTTGATCTGATTGTACTATTAGATGTTTTGGAGCATTTGGAAGACGATACAGGATCGTTGCAAGCGTTATCTAAAAAACTTAAACCTTCTGGCTGGTTGTTAATTACTGTTCCAGCTTATCCTTGGCTTTGGACTCGACAGGATGAACTCCTGCATCATAAGCGTAGATACCTGCGACGGAATTTGCAGCAAGTTGTTCGTTGTGCGGGTTATTGTCTGCATTTCAGTAGTTACTTTAATTTTTTCCTGTTTCCTTTAATTACTGGAGGACGACTCCTGCTAACGTTGTTCAATAAAAACGAGGATGAGCTAGTTATGCCACCAACGCTGATGAATAAACTGTTAATTAACGTATTTGCTTTTGAGCGCCATTTGATTCGCCGTTTATTTCTTCCCTTTGGGGTATCAATTATGCTTTTAGCTCAAAGAAATTAGTTAGATCCTTATACCTATGTTGTTAAACTCAAAAACTAGCAAATTTTATCAAGACAAATTAATTTTCTATACAATCATAATATCTGGATTATTTTGCCTTATCCTCTTGGTTGATCATTTTATTCTGGATACTTTTGCTGCGCCAGGGCAATATACATCGTCAGAGCCTGAGTGGAATGCGGATCGTTTGGCGATGGCATTTTTTGGGAAATACAACTTCAATTTGTATAATCCTGAAGATAGTGTTGGACCCCTGATTAGTGATATGTATGGACCATTACTAGCTTTGGCTTATTTGCCTGCGACAATCTCTAATTCTCCCACATGGGCGCTTGTTTTAGGTAAATTAATGTCACTAGGATTTTTCTTTATTCCCGTAATTTGGTTATATGTCAGTGAAACTTGGCAAAAGCAAAAGTTATCCTTATCTATACTCGCCTTAATTGCCTTTTTCTTTTTTACAACAGATATAAGATCATTATCTTATGATGCTTTTAGGATTTGTGCGGATTGTCCGGCTTTAGGATTTTCCGCCTTAGCTTGTATCATCATTTACAAAGAACAAAACAAAAGTGAAATTCCTTTATACAAGTTATTGCTCAGTGCCATTTTTGCTGTTTTCGCGGTGTGGACTAAGCAAATTGCTGTCCCGATATTAATTTCTTTGCCACTCTATATAATTCTGGCTTATGACACTAAAACTTTTAAACGGTATTTGGCTTGTTTAGTCACGAGCGGAGTCGTCATTTCTGGCATTTTAATCGTTGCCTTTAATCCGCAAGGATTATTATTTAATATGATTACCATTCCCAGTCATCAACCTTGGGAAGACGGCAATAATAAACTATCGGTTATTTTATCAGCGGCAGAAGAATTAGCGGGCTATTGTCTTTTACAAGGTGTTATCGTCGGCGTTGGCATTTTACTAACTGTACCCAATGACCTTCAGAAAATAAAAGATTGGATCAAAGAAAATCCTTGGCTTTTATTTTTCATTGTCAGTTTATTTTTTATTCCAACTTCTTTATTGGGTCGAGTAAAAGTTGGCGGAGATGCTAATGGAATGTATACGGTTTACTTTTTAACGCTTACAGCTAATTTGGTTTTATTACAAAAAGCCACAACTTTCTCCATAGAATCAGGCAGAGAAATTTTACAACGTGTCAGTCAAACAGGGTTAGTGGCTCTAGTAATTATGTTAACAATCTATAATGTAAATCTACCCATTCAGAATATTTATAAAACATTACCTAATTTTTTCAATAATGTTCATCAAGTCGTGTATGACTATTCTCGCAACCATCCCGGTCAAGTATATTTTCCTTGGCATCCCTTATCGGTTCTCATGGCAGAAAATAAACTCTATCATATTGATTCGGGTCCGTTTGATCGGTATTTAGCTGGATATCCGATTAGTCAAGACGATTTTCTGGCGTATATCCCTGAAAATTTTACCATGATAGCGATACCAGCTTGGGCTGAGGAAAGAGGCGAGTACGGTAAATTTTATCTTCATTATTTACCAGATTTTACTCAGAAAATTGAAGTGCCAGATTTATCGGGTTTTGTTGTCTACACGAAAGCTTTGAACCCGAATGTCTCTCATGTAAAAATGCATTGAAATTTCTCATTAATAATGGTATGTTGAGTTGATTAGGTCGGCGGTGGAGTAATCAATGCTAGAAAAGCGATTTTCGTCAAAAATTGTTAAATTCATGATCGGCGGAGGTGTGACAACCTTATTTAATCTAATCTTAATTTTTCTACTGATTGACTATTGGGGATGGAATACTCTTCTACTCCACAATGTCGCCAATGCTGTCTCAATTGAACTGTCTGTGTTATTGAGTTTCTTCATTTACCGCCTTTGGGTATGGACAGAAGGAGAATGGACGATTAAAAATGTTTTATTTAAGCAAATCCCCCTGTTTCATGTAGCGGCTGGAACGGTGATCGCCTCTCGAATTCTTTTTCTATTTCCGCTATTAGATTATTTCAATGTTGATCCAAAAATCAATACATTGGCTGGTGGTTTATTGGGTGCTGCGTTGAACTATGTGATGAGCGATCGCCTTGTCTTTAAAAATGATAGTACCGATAAACAAACAGAAACTTTTAATCACCAAAAAGAGGAAAATTATTTATACTTATCTACTCGGGTTTCAGACTCAAATGATTATTGATAAATATCCGCATGAGGCAAAGCACTATTGACATTTTACTTTTTATATGAACAACAATACTCTTATTTTATCAATGAGAACACTTCAACTGAAATTATCAGATTTAAAATTAACCAATTTTTCTCATACAATTAATTTTTTATTATTATTTGTTGCTTTATTTGCCGTATCGTTTACAGCTATTTTTATTAAAATTTCTGTTAGCGAAATTAGTTCTAATGCGACATTATTTAATCGCCTTTGGATTGTTACCATTATTTTTGGAATATGGAATGGCTTCAAAAAAATTCAATCTCAAAATTCGGAATCCGCAACCGATTTAACATCCCCAGCACCTAACTTTCAACCCTGGGAATTTTTTAAACAAGGGGGATTTCTGTTAGTAATTGTGGCAACGCTTCATTTATCTGGACGTTTTATCTGGACTTGGTCTTTAACCCAAACGACTGCAGCTAATGCAACCGTTCTTTCTAATATGACTCCGGTTTTCACGACTTTGGGGAGTTGGCTATTTTTAGGTCACTATTTTGATCGTCGTTTTTTAACGGGTTTAAGTCTGGCAATGTTGGGAACAATTACGTTGGGAGCAAGAGATGTATCGTTTTCGGGTGGGGAATTCATTGGTGATATAGCTGCTGTCTGTTCGGCGATATTTTACTCTATTGGTGGTTTGATTAGTCAAAAAGTCCGTCAGCATTTTGATTCCGCAACGATTTTGATGTGGCGATCTTCATTAAGTACAGTTTTTATGCTTCCAGTGGTACTAATTTTTGACAAGCAAATCTTGCCAATTTCTCCTTTGGGTTGGGTTGCTGTGATTGGTTTAGCAGCGCTTTCTGAAGCAACTGGTCACGGTTTAGCTATTTATAGTATGAAACACTTTACCGTTAGTTTTTTGAGCGTATTTTTTTTGTTAGAGTCTGTGGTAACAGCTCTATTAGCTTGGATTATCTTTGCTGAAAAAGTGGGGGTACTTAACTGTTTCGCTTTTTTGACAATTATAGTAGGAATTTATTTCGCTAAAACGGGTAAAGGTGCTGAAACTAAGCAGTAATCAGTCGCCACGAATTTGATTAATAATGGTTGACAGGGGCCAATATCCCCAAGATTCGGTAATTTTCTGATTTTCAATCTTGAAGATTTCTAAGGCTTCAAACTCGACTTTCTCTCCCGTGGGTTCAATACCAACAAATTTACCTAAGTGGGTAGCACTAAATCGTCCCCGAAAGACAACCTGATTGTTTTCTTCAATCAGATCATCAATAACGACGTGAATATCGGGAAAACTTTTGTGGGTAAGTTTCAATATCTTAATCGCCGCTTCTGCGCTCTGAAGGGGTAATCCATGATCAATGTAATCTGGAGCAACATACTGATGTATGGCTTCGTAATCTTTAGTATTGTAGATTTCAAAAAAACCCGCTACGATTTCCTTATTGGTGAGATCAGCCATAAAATTTATCCCAACTAAGATCACCTTTATTATACCACTATAGCAATCTGATCTGAGTCGTGACAATTTGCCGAAACCGGCTTCTGGCTATACCTTGTTTTCGAGCCAATACCTTGTTAAAATTCATCTATGATTTCCGATTACTTAATCATTGCCAAATTATTTAGCGTTTGTATAAACTAAAATGAAATACAACAAACTAGGGGATAGTGACCTACTGGTATCTCAACTTGGCTTGGGAACGATGACTTATGGAAAACAAAATACCCTAGAGGAAGCCCACCAACAATTAGATTATGCGGTTTCTCAGGGAGTCAATTTTATTGATACCTCGGAAACTTATCCTTTCCCGAATACCATGGAAACCCCTGGAATAACCGAGGACTATATTGGTCAATGGTTAATTCATCAACAACGTGATCAGTTAATTATTGCCACTAAAATAGCCGGAGTTCATCCCCAGTTAACATGGATTAGAAACGGTCAAAATCGCATTGATCACGCTAATGTGACAGAAGCAGTAGAAGGTAGTCTAAAACGCTTGCAAACTGACTATATTGATTTATATCAGATCCATTGGCCCGATCGCTATGTTCCTCTATTCGGGGAGCCTGACTATGATCCTCAACGGGAGAGGGACACCGTACCGATCGCAGAACAATTAGAAGTTTTTGCTCGTCTAATTCAAGCGGGTAAAATTCGTTATTTAGGGATTAGTAATGAAACCCCGTGGGGGGTTTGTGAATTTTGTCATATTGCTCAACAGTTAAATTTCCCCAAAATCGTTTCGATTCAGCATGGGTTTAGCCTAATTAATCGTAAGTTTCATACAACGTTAGCTGAAATGTGTCGGTTTAATCATGTAGGATTATTGGCTTATAATCCTCTAGGGTTTGGTATTTTAACAGGGAAATATGTCTCAGAAATTCCCAAAAACTCTCGGCTAGATTTATTTAAAGGAATTTATTGCCCTGATGATTACCCTAATCTCCTAGAAGCGGGACGGAGTTATGCTAATTTAGCCCATAACTATGGAATGAAACCCGTACATCTGGCATTAGCGTATGTGAGAACCCGTTGGTTTGTCACCAGTACGATTATTGGCACAACAAAGCTCGAACAATTACAAGAAAATTTGAGCAGTATTGATGTTGAACTAGATGAGGCAATTTTAAAAGAAATTGATGCTATTCATCGCCGTTATCCTAATCCAACTCCCTAAGTTGTCATCTAGATTGTTAATTAAGACTAGGGATGAGTAGCTCTACTGTATCCTCATCAAGGGTAAAATACAGAGTGTTTTTGTTTTATTAACTTAAGCCCATGAGAATTCTCTTTGTTATCAACTTGCCTTACAGCAGCATAGAAATCTTAGCACAAGAGGCTCTTTCGGTTCTGGAACCTCAAGGAATTGAAATCTTCTGGGTATACATGAATCAGCTTATAGAACTGATTGATACCTGTCCCGAAATGTTGAAATTCGTGGACTTGATTCATTTTATGATTGATGTTCAATCCTTCTCGTATGAGCATATCAAAAAAGCGGCTGATCTACGTCCAATCCTAACCAGCTATCACCATTGGAACTTTAAAGAAATACCAAAACAGTTGGAGTTAGTTGATCACATATTTTACGTTGCTAAAGGGTTAGAATCAGAAGTACAACAGCTAAAACCCGAAAAAGCCACCACAAGTATTGTCTGTAATGGAGTAGATACAAAAGTATTTTGTCCAACTCTAAATCAAAAAAACCGTGATAATTTTGTGATTGGGTTTTTCGGAACGCAACGTCCCAATAGTCGTAGCGATCGCAAAGGAAGTCGGCTACTACTAGAAGCAACAAAAATCATGGTTGAATCGGGCTACAAACCCACTTTTTTAATTATGGGTTACGGCTGGAAAAATTTCGTCCCAGCTCTGAGAAAACTAGGTTGTAAAGTTTCCTATAAAGTCAGTGTTCCACGAGAAGATGTCCCTAAATACTATCATCAACTCGACCTCTATGCGATAACGTCACGCATCGAAGGCGGTCCCTTAACCCTTCTAGAAGCGGGAGCTTGTGGTATTCCAATCATATCAACTCCTGTCGGTATTGCAGTAGAACTTCTTGCCAAACCTGGATGTGGCAAACTGCTTTCGGGATTCGATAGTCAAGAAATCGCTGAAGCGATCATTTTTAATATGGAAAATCCCCAGATAGCTCAATCAAGAGCTGAAGTTTTACTTCAAGAAATCCGTCAATATTGGACTTGGGAAGAGTCTTATAAAGACTTACCTCAAACGTATTTTGATATCTATAACAGAATAGCTAAATCAGCACCGCTAAAGTTATCGAGCATCCATCGGGGTGATATACCTCCCTATCTCAATTTGCAACAAGATGCCGTTTTACAAAGACGCATTGCTAGAAACTATGCGTTGTTTTATTTTGCATTCTGTCTCTATGATCATGGTGAAAAAATCGCCGCTTTACGGACAGGATTACCGCTTTTGCCTAAGATAAAACCTAGCTATTTTTGGCAGGAACTTCAGCGCGAGGAACATTGGTAAAAGATTATGTACAAGGGTGAGGGCAAATGTACAAGGGTGAAGGCGCAAGCCTTGCGCCCCTACGTTTACACTCCTATAGACTGACGCTCTAGTGCGGCGCGGCGGAAATATTTGAGCAGCTTTGTCGGTGTGGAGGAGCTGGGGAAGCTGGGGGAGATGTTAGCTGTTCAGTTATTTCTGCCTTCTTGCACTAGATCGGATACTCATATTTTTCAAACCAATCTCGATATTTTCTCTCAATTTCTTCCACTAAATTTTTATCTAAATAGTTAACCCAATACCCGTTACTACCATCGGTAATATGATTGCTGTGAAAAAGATTAGTCTTGTGGTGAATATCATCCCGTTCACCCTCACTTTCGTAAGACAAATTATTGATTTCCTCAACAATAGCTGATGCGTCTACAGAACCTACCTCACAACGTCGAGCTAATTCCTCTATAACAGTATTTTTTTGATTGAGAATCCGATCATAAGGAACCACTAGATCAGCCACATTAATCCATTTTTCGTGGGTTTGTATGAGAGAGTCAGCGAATTCAATGGATGGAGGCGTTGTGAATGTTCTTAAATTACTTGCCAGCACGTCTCGAATATCTCTATACGAATACAAAATAAAGTGCGCTTGATTGACGATCATTTCGTTGAAATCATGGATTTTGATCAGCGTATATTCTTTTTCCGGGATCTTCTTATACTTCCAATCTCTTGACCATCCACAACTAAAATTATTCTTGATTGTCGGTGAACTACAAAGTACCAGGCGAGTAGCATTATATAACCATGTACTCCCGGATCTCATCATTCCTGCAGCGACAAATAACTTTGATTTCATTGCAATACATCCCTTTTTTGCGTAAAACCATGAGATTCTTTAACTCATTATATAGGGTGTTTTTCCAATGGATCATAAATTTAATTTAAATCTTGTCTTCCCGAAAGGAAGTCCTGGATAATCCATCGGTTAAGTTCATCACTAAATAGACCAATAATGCAACGGTTTTGACAAACAAAAATAATGTCATTGATAACCATAAAAGATGGTTATTTTGCAAATACCACGTTGCTGCAGCCGGTGGGATAAATCCCCAAACACTAGCCAGTAAACTGGTATCACGAACTACTTTTCCATCCGCTAAACCGACAAAATATCCTTCTAACATCGTAGAAGCTGAGGCAAAGGTTAATAGAAAAAACAACCACCAAATATAAATATGTATCTGGGTATTAATCTCTGATTTGTTGGTGAATATAGAAAAGATAGTTTGAGGGAATAAAACACAAACTATAGCAATACTTAAAGCCAAGACTAAGCTACTGATCACGGCGACCCTTAGTAAAGGTAAAAACTTTTCTGAGGATTTTTGACCTTTGAAGTTTCCGGATAATGTTTCTGTGGCAAATACTAAGCCATCGGTTAAATAAACACTAAGATGACTGATTTGTCCGAGTAAGAAATTTTGGGTAAACGTAATCGTCCCCATCATGGCACTTAATTTACCAAAAAATGCCAATACTGATAATTCACTGATGTTGCTGATCAAGATATCCCGATTAAAAGAAAACATTGTTTTAATCGCAGATGGCTCTAAAACTTCTGCCATTACTGTTTTTACGTCTTGCCAGGAAAAGTCTCGAATAGAAAAGATTAAAGCGATAAAACACATAAGATATTGACTACATGCTAGAGACGTTCCTGCCCCTTTACTATCCCAATTCAACTGAATAATAAATACATAGTCTAAAAGAACATTAAAGGTGTTGCCCAAAAATGATAAGATTAAGACTTGACTGTTTCTCTCTCTTCCCAGAAGCCAACCGATCAGCACAAAGTTAAGTAATACGGCTGGTGCGCCCCAAATCCGAGCATTAAAATAATTAATCGCTGACTCTTTGACCGTTAAATCAGCATTCAACAACGAAAACCCGATCTCTCGTAAAGGATACTGACAAATAACCAGAATCATTCCTAATGTCAAAGCAATTAATCCATTTCTTAATCCTATTAATAGTATTTGTTGTCGATCATCGGCTCCCACAGCTTGAGCTGTCACCCCTGTGGTTGCCATGCGTAAGAACGCGAGCGTTAAATAAACGACATTAAATATAATATTAGCTAAAGAAACCCCGGCTAAGGAACTAATTTCACTGAGATGACCCAGGAAAGCAACACTGATTAAACCCGCTAAGGGAATCATCAAATTGGAAAGAATATTAATGAGCGCTAGTCGATAAAAGCGAGGAATAAAATCATACTGATTCGTCAGTGTTAAGGTCATAGGTTAAGAGACTTCACTTTTACAGCAAATTTCAGGTTAATGAATTACAGTCTATGCCAGCCAGATCCCCGACCTCTTCAAGAAATCGGGGATCTTTGTACTAAGAATTAATTTAATACAGTACAGGGCTACTGAAAGCTTACATCATAATCCTTGATTTGATGAGCCGACTAGGTCGTTTACCTCTGTTCTAATTGCTCAACTTCCTTTTCAGTACGTTCATTTGGGTTTGTGGGATTCCAGTCGGGAAATAACCCAATTAAAAATTGATTGATGCTGGTGCGGGTGTTGCGGCTAGCATCATCTAGCGGTGCAGGTAGGACGCGATCGCCTAACGTGATAAACAGCAATGCTAGGATCAACAGTGGTCCTAGAAGATTTTTGAAACCCATAACTCTCCTCCCCGTCGCATAGATTCATTTGGCATACTGCTAGTTTTCCCCTGAGTCAAGAGAAAATCGTCATTTTTCTATAATTCTTTACATCGCAGGGGTTTGGTAACCAAACCCCTACGGTCGATCAAAACTCAAAACTAGACGCCGAGTCAGATAGTGCGTTAAGATTATAGGCTGTGATTTTTTTTTAAGAACCATGCATGCTCAAGAGGTTATTCGCTCCATAGAAGCGGAACAGCTTAAATCAGACCTACCGACAGTCCATATTGGTGACACAGTTAGAGTCGGCGTCCGTATTCGTGAAGGGAACAAAGAACGGGTTCAGCCCTACGAAGGTACTGTGATTGCCATGCGTAACGGTGGTATCAACCAAACGATGACCGTGCGGCGTGTCTTCCAAGGTGTTGGTGTAGAACGGGTTTTTCTGCTCCATTCTCCCCGAATTGCCAGTATTACAATCGTGCGTCGAGGTAAGGTTCGTCGGGCGAAGCTCTTTTATTTGCGAGAGCGTGTGGGTAAAGCGACTCGCGTTAAGCAGCGCTTTGACCGGGGAATTTAAATTTTTTTGGATATTGGCTTGGTATTCATGCCCTAATTGCGTTACACTCAGTAAAGCAAAGGGGATAAATTCACCTCTACCAGCCAACCCAAGCGCTCTTAGTTCAGTTGGTAGAACGCAGGTCTCCAAAACCTGATGTCGGGGGTTCAAGTCCTCCAGGGCGCGTTATAAATATATAAAATTGGGGGAGCATCAGCAGTTCTACCCAAGTCTTATAGGATAGCGATGGTGAAAACCCCTGTGTTTTAACCAGGGGATGAAACCGAGCAGAGCGTTCAGCGTAGAGACGCGCCATGGCGCGTCTCTACTTTAGTCGCGAGTCTAATTTATCCTGGCAACGCCCAAGTAATAGTGTATCATAATGTTAGAAAGCATTGCAGGGGTCGAGCAAATGTTTACCTTAATTTACGAGTTTAAGCTAAAACCAACTAGCGCTCAAATAACCATCTTTGAAGGGTGGTTAGAGCAATGCCGTAGGGTATACAACTACGCTTTAACTGAGCGCAAAGATTGGGTTAATTCTCGTAAAAGTCCGGTGAACGCTTGTTCGATCAAAAGGGAATACATCATACCAGCAGACAAAGAAGCACCTAATTATAATTCCCAAGCAGTAGCACTGACCCAAGCAAAAAAGAATATTCCTGCACTCAAGCAGGTACACTCACAAGTGCTACAGCAAACCCTCAAGCGGCTACAGTTAGCGTTTGAGGGGATGTGGAAGAATGGGCGGGGATTCCCACGGTACAAGAAAGTGGGTCGGATGCGCTCATTCGTATTTCCGTCAATGGGGATAGAACCAATTCAAGGGAACTATATCAAGCTACCTAAGATTGGTTTAGTCAAGTTAAACCAATCCCGCCCAATACCTGATGATGCACTCATCAAACAGGCACGGATTGTAAAACGGGCGTCCGGCTGGTATGTACAGCTCACCTTGCAGTGGAAAGTAGATGTACCGGAAGTTAATCCGACTGGTACATCAATAGGAATAGATGTTGGCATCAGCCATTTTGTCGCCGTATCTAATGGGCAATTGTTTCCCAATCCAAAACCGTTTAAGCGACTAGAAAGCAAGCTTAAATCACTGCAACGAAAAGTAGCTAATAAGCGGTTTGGGTCAAACAATCGCGCCAAGGCACAAGCGAAGGTGGCACGACTACATGAGCGCATAACAAATACTCGTAAGAACTACCACTGGGAATTAGCCCATAAGCTTTGTGATTGGGCGGATATGATATTTGCTGAACAACTCAACCTCAAAGGATTAGGTAGAGGCTTCTTGGCTAAGCACTGCCTAGACGCGGGGTGGGGTCAGTTCCTAGATATCCTTTCCCAATGCTGTTTTAAGCGTGGCAAATACTTCCAAAAAGTACCCGCCGCAGGTACAAGTCAAACCTGCCCCAAGTGCCTAAAAGAGACAGGTAAGAAAAAGCTCTCCCAACGGGTACACAAATGCCAGCATTGCGGGTATACGGCTAATCGGGATGTCGCTGCCGCTCAAGTAGTCGAGATTAGAGGTAGGACAGCCGTGGGACACACGGTGGTTAAGCTTTCTGAGGGTAAAGGTCACGTCCACCGAAGACGTTAAACTCTGCCTCCTTGTGAAGAAAGAATCCCCCGCGTTTTAACCGGGGGAGTGTCAACCACTTCACTGATGAGTGAAGCAGGTTAATATGAATTATGAGTGCTGGGTTGAACAGCTCTGATAATCAGTAGAAGGGGGAAATCAACTTATTGTGGCAAAGAAAACAAAAACGGACACAGAGTCTCAGGAAAAAGCCTCTGGGTTTAATGTTGTAACGTTTCTTCAAGAAACCAAAGAGGAACTTAGTAAAGTCGTATGGCCCTCTCGGCAGCAACTCATTAGCGAATCGGCTGCCGTGTTATTGATGGTCGTGCTATCAGCCACCCTAATCTATTTAGTGGATGGCTTATTCTTGTGGGCGTCACAACAGGTATTTGGATGAGTTTTGCAGCAAACGAATCATACGATCGCGACTCACAGCTACAAGAAGCCCCACCTGCCCGTTGGTATGCGGTTCAGGTGGCATCCGGCTGTGAGAAGCGGGTAAAGACAAATCTAGAACAGCGAGTGCAAACCCTAGATGTCGCTGACCGAATCTTAAGAGTTCAGATTCCCCAAACGCCGACGGTAAAAATCCGTAAGGATGGATCTCGCCAGCACTCTGAAGAAAAGGTCTTCCCTGGCTACGTCTTGGTGGAAATGGTCATGGATGATGAAAGCTGGCAGGTTGTCAAAAACACACCCAATGTGATTAATTTTGTAGGGGCAGAACAGAAACGTCGCTATGGACGGGGGCGAGGTCACGTTAAACCGGTACCCCTGAGTCCTGGAGAGATCGAACGGATCTTTAAGCACGCCGAAGAACAAGAGCCAGTTATTAAAGTAGACATGGCTGTTGGCGACAAAATCATCGTGCTATCGGGTCCGTTTAAAGATTTTGAAGGCGAAGTGATTGAAGTTAGCCCCGAACGCAGTAAGCTCAAGGCGTTACTCTCCATTTTTGGGCGAGATACGCCAGTTGAATTAGAATTCAATCAGGTGGAAAAAACAGGCTAAGAATGGCAAAAAAAATCGTTGCAGTTATTAAGTTGGCGCTCCCGGCGGGGAAAGCCAACCCTGCTCCCCCAGTAGGACCGGCTCTTGGTCAGCATGGGGTGAATATTATGGCGTTTTGTAAAGAATACAACGCCAAGACCGCCGACCAAGCAGGAATGGTCATTCCCGTAGAAATATCGGTGTTTGAGGATCGCAGTTTTACCTTTATCCTCAAAACCCCACCTGCATCCGTGCTGATCAAAAAGGCAGCGGGTATTGAAAAAGGCGCAAGTGAACCCAATCGGCAAAACGTTGCCACTATCACCCGGGCGCAACTGCAAGAAATCGCCCAGACGAAAATGCCTGACCTCAATGCCAATGATATTGAAGCAGCAATGAAAATCGTCGAAGGGACTGCCCGGAATATGGGCGTCGCGATCGCAGAATAGTCCCTGAGTTGAGGTTTAAGTGCCATCAACCCGCAATCGAAGACCGTTGTCAACCTAATTTGGGGGAGAGGTAAGAAGCTTCGTTAGTCACCCCAGGAGAGATAAATGCCCAAAAAACTATCACGTCGATTACAAGAATTACAAGGCAAGGTCGAAGAGCGACCTTATGAAGCCATAGAAGCTCTTAAGCTTTTAAAAGAAACCGCAACGGCAAAATTCCCGGAATCCGCCGAAGCCCATATCCGCTTGGGAATTGATCCCAAATACACCGATCAGCAACTGCGGACAACCGTATCCCTACCCAAAGGAACGGGTCAGGTGGTACGAGTCGCCGTCATTGCCAAAGGTGAAAAAGTCACCGAAGCGACGAATGCGGGGGCAGATATCGCCGGTTCTGAAGAATTAATTGGCGAAATTCAAAATGGCATGATGGATTTTGATCGCCTGATTGCCACGCCAGACATGATGCCCCAAGTGGCTAAGTTAGGACGGCTCCTCGGACCACGGGGTTTGATGCCCTCTCCCAAAGGTGGTACCGTTACCTTTGACCTAACCCAGGCGATCGAAGAATTCAAAGCAGGTAAACTTGAATTTCGTGCCGATCGCACAGGCATCGTTCATGTTATGTTTGGTAAGGCATCATTTTCTGCTGAAGACTTGTTGGTCAACCTCAAGTCCTTACAGGAAACGATTGACCGCAATCGTCCCTCAGGGGCGAAAGGTCGCTTTTGGCGCAGCATATTTGTCAGCGCTACCATGGGACCCTCCATCGAAGTCGATATCCCGACGCTACGGGACTTGAAAGCGGTTGAGGCTGCCTAATGTGAACCGTTAGATTTGTTGACAATCCAATATTTCATTGGCTTGTACCAAAGACAGCAGGTGTTCATCACTTAATATCCTGCCGAGGTCAGCGCCCGACGTATCCACTATCACTGTACATCTAAACTAAAGTACAGGTTAAAGATACAAGAGCGAAACCCCGGCATGTCCGGGGTTTTGTTATGGCTAATGGCAGGATTTTCTAACTATCAACTATGAAAGGAAACAAGGAGGTGAAACAAGAATGGGCAGAACCCTGGAAAACAAAAAGGAAGTCGTCGCTGATCTCAAGCAACTCTTGAGTGAGTCCCAACTCGCCATCATCATTGACTACCAGGGACTTTCCGTGGCTCAAATTACCGATTTGCGGGATCGGCTGCGTCCCACAGGCACAGTCTGTAAGGTCACGAAAAATACCCTGATGCGGCGGGCGGTTGAGGATGATGAAAACTGGCAACCCATGACCGAATTCTTGGTCGGTTCCACCGCCTTCATGTTAGTCAAAGACGATGTGGGTGGTGCAATTCGGGCATATCAGGACTTCCAGAAAGCCACCAAAAAAACCGACTTCAAGGGCGGCGTGATGCAAGGTCAAGCCTTGAGTCAAGACCAAGTCAAGGCGATTGCTGACTTGCCGTCGAAGGAAGAACTCATTGGACAGATTGCGGGTGCGATTAATTCCATCGCCACCAAACTGGCTGTGGGTGTCAACGAAGTTCCTGCTTCCCTGGGTCGCAGCATCAACGAAATTCCTGGCTCACTGGGTCGGGTTTTGCAAGCGCTCTCCGCTCAGAAAGAAAGCGGTGGCTAGTACCTACCGCTACCTTGGAAGTAAAAAGCTTACCCTGAGCTTAGTCAAAGGGTCAAACGTAAAAAATCAAACGAAGGAGTTTATTCATGTCTGCTACAACCGACGAAATTTTGGAAAAGCTAAAATCCCTGACGTTAATCGAAGCGTCGGAATTAGTTAAGCAAATTGAGGAAGCCTTTGGCGTTAGCGCCGCTGCTCCTGCAGGTGGCATGATGATGATGCCCGGAATGGCGGCTCCCGGTGCGCCTGGTGCAGCGGCTGAAGAGGTGGAAGAGAAGACAGAATTTGATGTCATCTTAGAAGAAGTTCCCGCCGATAAGAAGATTGCCATTCTGAAAGTCGTGCGAACCATGACGGGTTTGGGGCTCAAGGAAGCCAAAGATATGGTAGAGTCTGCGCCTAAGCCGATTAAAGAAGCGGTGGCAAAAGAAGCCGCAGAAGAAGCCAAGAAACAACTAGAAGAAGCTGGTGCTAAGGTTTCTGTGAAATAGAACCTTGTTGGGGCAATTTATGACTTGCCCCCGCAGTGGATTAGAATTGTAGGGGCGCACGGCGTGCGCCCCATTTCACCGTCAAATCTATTCCACAATTTTAGCTGTGTCAGTCCACCATCTTGGGTTTAGGCTTGTTACCCATAAAATTTCAGGCTCGCATCCCTTACGACGAACCCTCCCCGCCGTCTTGGGGAGGAAACTCTCATCCGGACGAAATGAAAAAAAATGTGACAGTTAATCAATAGTCTACTGGCGGCTCACAAATTATCAAAAGCTAACTATAATTTTTCGATTGATTTTAACTAAGTTTCACGTTTGTTTCTATGTTTATTGGAAAAGCCACCGAAAAATAATCAAGTGGTTTTTCTGAAATGCTTAATTGTCAAGGCATCCAAGGTTTTTAGAAAAATAAATCAATCAAAAAAAATCTAAATCTGGAACATTGACTCGATTAAAAACGACTTGAATAGTAACAACGCAACACTACACCCTACCTATTGATGGACGTTACTATGAAACGCAACCTTAAGTCTTTTGTTACCTTTTCAACCCTAGCCGCTACCGCGATCGCGCCTGTTTTATTATCGGCTGATATGGCATCTGCTAAGCCCACTGGAACTGATGCTAACTATATCGGTGCTGGTGTCGCCGCAGGCGTGACCAACGGTGGACACAATAATGATGCGGCAACATTTGGCGGGAATATTCAAGGTCGTATAACGACTTCAAAAGCGCCAGTTTCTCTGCGCGGTGCTGTTCTATTTAGTGAGGATACCAGCGCCATTATGCCGATTGTTTCCTACGATGTTCCTGTCACAAACAATGCCAATGTTTACGTTGGTGCTGGTTATTCTTGGGTTGAAGCCGAAGAACATGCCACACCTATAGGAAACAAAAATGCTCCTGTTATTACTGTCGGTGCTGAAGCTCAACTTGGTCGCAATCTTGTTGTTTATGGCGATACAAAGGTGGGGATTGAAGCTTATCAAAATAGTCCAGCTTCTGCAGTTAGTATTCAAGCGGGTGCAGGTTACCGCTTCTAAACCATGACGCTCTGGTGAACTAACCCTGTAGAGACGTAGCATGCTACGTCTCTACGTCGTCGGGGCGGGCGCGAGTTACATCTAGGTGAAGTCAGAAACGATAATAGTAAAACCCGCCCCTACACTACCTTTCCCATGTTCTAGATCTGCCAGGGTACATCTGAAGCATTGCGCCGCTGCACATTTTTAAGTTCATGAATAATATTTAACAAAAATCAATAAAGATTACATTATAAAGACAACGGATATCTTTACCATAAAATTACATTAAAATGTGTTGTCGGAGATACAAAAAGGTTAAAGTTGAAGTATAAAAGCCCTATAACCTGACAAAAAAACTATTGAGGTAAGGATCATGACTACTGAACTCAGCCAAGTTTTATCGATGATTTTGATCGTTTCTGTTTTCTCGATGGTTCTGTCGCCAGTATTGTGCTGGATTCTTCCCGCCCGCACCGCCAAAAAAACAGTGTAGGAGGGATGTTGAGTCAGCCATCTAATTCTTTGAGGCTAAATCGACAGACGCTTAACTCAACTCCATAACATAGAAGGTACGAGAGAGCAGCGAATTCATCAGGGTGATTATTCCATGAAACTGATACGTCTATTAACCCACCGTCTCCCGGTGGGTTAATTGTTGGTTTGAGTTAAAAGAATAAACATGGCGAGACTTGTCAGAGTATAGTGAGAAGAACATTACGTTTTGGGAACCCTTCTCGGAACGCCGCCGATGTATCAACAGCTCAAACAGCTCTGGCTAGCCATTGTCAACAACCGAGGCGATAATCACCCCCGCTCGCCTAACTCTCCCCTGCAAGCCCCTATCCCGCTGTCATTCTACCCTGAGAGTCAACGACAACCCGACAACTCAGACGAGATCAACGAATTAAAACAGATCAATCAGCAACTGCGGCGCAAGATTGCTGAACGAGAACAGGTTGAGCAGGTATGGCGAGAGCGAGAGGCTTATTATCGAAACATCGTCGAAAATGCCAATAGCTTAATTTTACGCATCGATACTCAAGGTACAATCACCTTTTTAAACAAATTTGCCCAACAATTTTTAGGTTATCCGGAAACAGAAATCCTCGGACATTCTGCAGCTAAGACGATTATTCCAGAAACCGAGACATCGGGACGCGACTTAACCACTTTAATTCAAGACATTATCCAACATCCGGATCAATACCGCTACCACGAAAATGAAAATATCCGGCGGGATGGGAGTCGCGTCTGGGTAGGGTGGACGAATAAAGCGCTTATGGATGTCTCAGGACAAGTGACAGGTATTCTCTGTATTGGTCACGATATCACCGAACGTCATTTAGCTCAAAACGCCCTGCGCTTGATGAATGAACAATTGGAGGAGCGAGTCGCTGAACGCACAGCGGCGTTAACCGCCACCAATGAGCAATTGCGCCAAGAAATTGCTGAACGCCAACGGGCGCAGGAAACGGAACAGCAATTAATCGCGTCACTGCAAGGGGCGAAAGACCAGTTACAAGCTATTTTAGATGCTGTACCCGGATGTGTGTCTTGGGTGGGGACAGATTTAAAGTATCAAGGCGTCAACCGTTATCTGGCGAAGACATTTGGATTATCCCCCGAAGCGTTTGTGGGGAAAGAACTGGGGTTTATGAATTCCACGCCCGGATTTAAGGAGTTTATTGTCCAATTTTTTGCCAATCCACTCCAGGAAGCCAAGCGAGAAATTGAAACTTTTGTTGACGATAATTGTCGGCATTATTTATTAGTTGCTCAGAAATACCAACAGGGTCAAGCGGCTGTCTGTGTCAGTGTGGATATCACTGAACTCAAGCGCACGGAAGAAGCGTTGCGGTTGAGCGAGGAAAAGTTTGCTAAAGCCTTTCGCTGTTGTCCCAATTCGATCACGATTAGTACCTTAGCAGATGGACGGTATATCGAGGTCAATGAAACATTTATGCGGTATTCTGGGTATCAGCGTCAAGAGGTGATTGGTTGTACTGTTGAGGAATTGAATATTTGGGTGCATTCTGATGATCGCGATCGCATGATTCATAGTTTGCAGCAGCACGGTTCGATTACGAACCAAGAATATGAGTTTCGGACGAAATCGGGTGAGATTCTCATCGGTTTACTCTCCGCCGAGATTATTAATTTAAGGGGAGAACGTTGCTTACTGGCACTTACCCATGATATTACCCAGCGTAAATTAGCTGAACAGCGTCTCAAAGAGAGTGAAGTCCAATATCGGGCAATCTTTGAAGCCACTACGGATGGTTTAATTATTAGCGATTTAGATGGACAACTCGTGGAGGTAAATCCAGCCGCTTGTCAAATGCATGGTTATTCCTATTCAGAGTTTATTCATCTTGATCCCGAAAGCTTTATTCATCCGGACTCCCATTCAATATTTTACGAGTATCTGACTGCGGTTAGACAGGGGGTTCCCTTTCAGCGGGAAGCGGTGGATCTACGTTCCGATGGTACGCCGTTTCCGATTGAGGTGCGGGGAACCGGGTTTATGTACAAAGGGAAACCCCATCTTTTAGCCGTGGTGCGGGATATTACGGAGCAAAAGCAAGCCGAAGCGCGATTACGAGAAGCGGCTGAACGCGATCGCTTGTTGGGAGAAATTGCGGCTCGCATTCGCCGATCGCTGGATCTCAATGAAATTCTGAATACGACTGTAGCAGAAGTCCGCCAATTCCTGCAAGCGGATCGGGTGCTGATTAGTTATATGGATGGGACGATGCATGGTAAAGTCGTGGCAGAATCCGTGGCGGATAGTTTTCCATCCTGTTGGGATTTAGCGGTGGAAAATGACGAGTATCTTCAGGAGTTAATTGCTTTATTTGAACATACTGATGTGCAAGTTATTGAAGATACTGCTCTTTTGGAAACCTCCCCAGAACGCGCTAAATATTTGGATCAATTCCAAGTGAAAGCCGCCTTAGCCGTGGCGATTGTTGTGGATGAACAAATGTATGGCTTATTAGTGGCGCATCAATGCACAAATCCGCGTCATTGGCAACTCTTGGAAGTGGATTTGCTGCGCCGTCTGGCGACGCAAGTGGCGATTGCGATTAAGCAGGGACGATTATACCAACAGCTTAGTGAACTGAATACAAACTTGGAGTATCAAGTTGAAGAAAGAACGGCGCAATTACAGCAAAAAATGCAGGAATTGCAAGAACTAAATCAACTCAAAGATGTGTTCTTACATGCGGTATCCCATGATTTACGCACACCGGTGATGGGGATGTTAATGGTGCTGAAAAATTTACTGAATAGTTATTTTTCTCCTGAAAACCTAGAACTAAGGACAATTAACCAAGGACAATTGACAATTCCCGTCCCACGTTCTATTGTAGAGCGGATGATCCAAAGTAGCGATCGCCAACTTAATTTAATTAACTCGTTACTGGAGATTCACGCGGCTGAATCTTATGGTATTCCCTGTGAGTGTGAACCGTTAGAACTGAGTCAACTTATTCAAGATATTCTCACAGATTTGCAACCCTTATTGGTCAAAAATCAAGTGACGTTGACGAATCAAGTTCCCGATGATTTACCTTTAGTGAGTGCTGACGCCAAACAATTGTGGCGAGTGTTTGAGAATATAATCACCAATGGGATGAAACACAACCTCCCCGGAATTCACCTCACCCTGAGTGCGACGGTGGTGGAGGGTGCTGTTTCGGGGGGTATGGTGCGCTGTGCGATCGCGGATAATGGAGTAGGGATGGAACAACAACAGTGCGATCGCCTTTTTGATCTCTACTATCGCGGCGCGTCTTCTCGCAGCTTAAGCGGTATTGGCTTGGGATTGTACCTGTGTCGGCAAATTATTAAAGCACACGGGGGCGAAATTGGGGTGATTAGTTCTCCTAGAGAGGGTACGACGTTTTGGTTTACTTTACCCCTATCTCAAGAATCGCCTACCCGTTAGAGTTTTGAGTGTCAACCGACTTGAGATACATTTTTATGTCCAATTGCACGGGGCTGGATAGGATTTATTTTTTGAGGAAAACTAAATAGGTAGCTACGGATTCGACGAACCGTTGAACTCATCACCATCAGCATCTTAGGTAAGCAGATGCAGACTATGGCACTAAAGAGTGTAATCATTAAACAGTCAGCTATACCCATACATCTATTTTCTTGTTAGTTGCATTGAAATTTCTTTGCCTATCCATTGATTATGACGGCAATTTGTCAAACTTGATACAGGACAATGGTTAAAATTTCTTTTGGCTCTGATAAGTTTTCCTTCTAATACAATTTGTTAAGTAGAGGTTTGGTTACCAAACCCCTACGGCATGGTGAGGATGTCAACCTTTATATCATGTTGTCCTGACGATTGCCCATAATTGCAATGCTGTAACCCACATTCCGCACTTCAAAGGTTAATTTTGCCCAACTTATTCATCCGTTATCAGGTTCAGCGCTTTCTAATTCCTGGGTACAGTAGGTAGAATCTAGATAGGGTTGCAGTGGGACTAATCCGGTTTTAGACAATAAACATTGCGCCTGTTCAGTTCTGAGAATTTCAGCAAACTTTCTCCCAATGGGGGGACGACTATTATCTCTGGGATAAATAACGGCTAAGGGATAAGCTAAGGGATAGGTTTGACTAATCAATGCCTCAACATTAGCTCCATAACTGCCTTTAGAATTACATAAGTCAGTGTTTGGGGTAATTGGTTGCTGGTTATCTTGTACCAAGGGTGAAATCCCAGGCTTTTCCCCGTCAACGATAGCTAAGGGATAGACCGAACATTGTCCTAACACTTTACTCAGGGAATCAAATCCGATCGCGCCAATATTTCTCTGTTCAAAATCTCCAATGACTTGTCGCAATGTCTCAAAGGTTTGGGTGCGGATAATCGGGGGACGACCTAAGTTAGCAAATGAGCGAGTCGGTTGGTTACTTTGTTGCAGGAGGGCTTCAAATTGGGCAATATTATCAGTATTGGTATTCTCTTGTAAAACACGCTGCTTAAACAGTTGAATTGCCTGATCACTGAGGGGAACATAAAGTTGAACAGGGAGATCCGGTCCACCTAATTCTTGCCAATTGGTAATCTCTCTTGTGTAGAGTTGGCGTAATTGCTCAAAGCTAATTTGCCCATTTAAGGCGGCGGGTAAACTGTTTTCCCGTTGAGCATAACTGAAGGCGACAAAGACAACTAAGCCATCATGAGCCACTTCTTGTGCGTCTAAGGCAAATCCTAACCGATTCAGGGGAGTCGCGATCGCAAACTCCGCTTCTTCGGATCGAACCTGTGCGATCGCGTCTGTCCAAGTGGGGACGGATTGATAGTTTAATTCTAATTTTGGTTGACGCTGATACAATTCACTCGCCAAGGTGGTATCCTTGGCAATTAAATTGGGTTGCTCCAGAATATAATCCCACGCCCCGTCTTCTTCCGCCGTATAGGTAAATGTTCCCGTCGGAATCCCTGACACCTGTTCAATACAGCAGGGAAATGGTTCAGTTTCCATCGTGGTTTGAGGTTGATTTCTCCCCAATAGCCACCAGATTAATAATCCCAACAACAGCAGTGCTAAAAGGAGCCAGAATAACCGAGGACGCCAAAACCGCCATTTCTTTTTCTTGACCTCGGCTTCTACTTCCGGTTGGGAGAAAGGGGGAATAATTTGCGGTTCGGGGGGCAAGTGTAATAAAGCGCGGCGAGCAATTTCTGCGGTTTCAAAGGATGAGGTGCCAATGCCAATTAGGGATAAAATATAGTCTTTGAACGCGGGTTGAATGAGGGGCCAATGCTTTATAATCCGGGGATTGAAGGGTTGCAGCGTCACCGGATCATGGGTGCCACCGTTTAAAAGGTAAAATGCGACATACCCCAAGTCTTGTAAATCCTTTTTTGGGAATAACAAAGGACGTTCAAGTAATGGCGGATCAAATCGTCCTTCCCACAAGAGTAGGTCACACAAATAGATAAAAAAGCCTTGGAAACTGGGAACAATTAGCAAGCTATCTAAACTGATATTGCCATCCGTGAGTCCTTGTTGAACTAAACCCGAAGGGAGACGAAATTTTTGTCCATGGAGAAATTCCAAACTTTGCAGAACTTGTTCCAGGATCTGTCGCACCTGATAACTGGTCATTGCCCCAGTTTGCGCCAAGTAACTGGCTAGGGTAGGATAGGTATCTAAAACCCCTTGGCTGACTAAATAGCAGCGTTCAAAACGTGGATCTGCGATCGCGTCCCAAGGGGAGACGAGGCGAAAGTCTTGCACCCGCCCATCAGCTAAAGTGACGCCAGCGAGATTGACAAAGGCTTCTTTGCGTAACTGGCTTTCTTGGAGATTAAAATAGCGATCGGGTAAAACGTATTCCTTGATGACCACAGGTTGGCGAGTGGGGAGTTGCAAGGCTTGATAAAGACGACCTCGACCCCGATTTTTGAGGAAGCGTTCAATTTGATAGGTTCCCCGAATTCCCCGAATTTTCGTTTCTGGCGGTAACAGGGTAAGAAATCCACATTGGCGACAATAGTTGGCACCGGGTTGTTCGAGCAGGGTTTGTTGCACCCATTCACAGTAAAATGGATTTCCTCGCACACAGCGATACTCCGGATAGAGGGACTTCACTCCGGGCGGAACGACGACTTCTGTCACCACGCCGCCTTCTGCTTCGGCTTCTAATCCTTCACCCGGTTTCGTTTTACCCGCCAACCGATCTTTGAGTTCATCTAGACTCGGCGCACGCTGCTTCAGTTCATCTTGCAGAAACGGCACTAACCAGAGTAAACGCGCTGGGACGAACCTGATCAGGATTGCTCGAAAGCGACCTGGGATCGTCTTGAAGCCATGGAAAATCCGACTTCCTTCAACGCTGCGAAATTGTTGAAATAAGCGTCCCAGAAACCCTTTTGGGTTACCCTTAACCATAACTGCTGCTCCTGCCAAGCCTTGTTAGGCGGTGTACTGCTATCTTGCCATAGCCACGGTGTTAATATAATTGGTCGTTTCCCAAAGCGTTGATAAATTTAACAAAATTTGCTTTTCCTAGAATCCGAAGTCTGCTAGTGTAGCATTATTTAGTCAAATTAGGAGTTACTAGAAATGGCAAAGGAGCAAGTGGCGAAGCTGTTTCGAGATGCTCAAGCGAACCCCTCTTTAAAAGAGGAACTCAGAGCCGCCCCCAACGTAGACGCATTTATCCAAATGGCAAAAGAACGGGGTTATGATTTCACTGTGGAAGAATGGCAAGAAATGACCGGGTTTTCTGTTGAAGAAGTCGAGGGTAAGTTGTCAGAAATTCCAGGATTGTAATGGATTAAAGTATGATATAGATTGAGCAAGTTTTTGGAACGATGACACACCCCATTCCTCATTAGTCTTGTTTATCATTCATCGCTGCGGATAAAACTGGACTGCAATTTTTATCTACAGGCGTAGTTGTAGATACCATCGCTGCCATAAGCTGTTCGGGTGTCACATCAAAGGGTAATCTGTGGATATCAGAATTAGGCTGGCAAGCAATATCCGCCCCCTGGCGCAACTGTGCCAAAGTGATATTCCCTAAACCCAAATCATCCAGGGTTTGGGGTAAACCGATTTCGCGATAAAACTTCAATAACTGTTGCCTTGCTGAGGCGGCGAGTTGATTCCCTTGCACCATTTCTTCTAAGCGCAATTGCACCAAAATTCCATAGGCGACTTTCTCCCCATGTAAGGCACTGTGAGAGCCTCTAAGATGGGTTAAACCATTATGCACAGCATGAGCCGCCACAGTACGACACTGCGCCCCACCTAAACCACCAATTACACCCGCTAGCAAGACTGTGGCATCAACCACATCTCGCCAAACCTCACTCCCTGGTGTTTTTAGGGCGTCTGCTGACTTTTGAAATAGGATATCCCGTAGCACCCTCGCCTGTTGTACCCCTGCAATAATTAAAGTTTGATCCGAATGAGCACTACTCACGGATGCCTCATACCATTTCGCTAAGGCGTCTCCAATTCCTGCTACTAAGGTACGTTGGGGGGCTGTTTCAATCAAGCTATAATCCAGGATGAGCAAATCTGGGCAACGATTCAGACTCACATCGTACAGGAAAGCTCCCTCGTTCGAGTAAATATTGGAAAGCGCCGTCCAAGCGGCACAGGTGGCGGCAGAGGTGGGAATTGTGACAACTGGAAGTTGGCACTGATGGGCTAAGAGTTTAGCCGTGTCCAAGGCTTTGCCGCCACCCACACCGATAATTAAGTCGGCTTGATGGCGGGTAACTGCTTCTTGCAGGGATGCGAGGGAGACTTCACTGCAATCCGGACTATAGGATGCCGTAGCACAGTTTAACGGCGGCTGTTTCAAGATGGGTTCTAGCTGTGGTGATAACGTCGCCAAGGTATGATTCCCACCGACAATCAGGGGACGATGACCCAAAGACGCGATCGCCTCTCCAGATTGTGCTAATGCCGGGACACCGCGCAACACCTGCGCTGGGGCAACTGTGAGCGACAGCAATGAGGGAGGAGCAGGGTTAGTCATTTTTAGCAGAGGATTCAGCTAATTGAATTTTTATCTTACCTCATCTCTCCTATCTCCCCTAGCAACTCAGTTTCAAGACTTCCCCTGAAAAGTCAGGTGGAGGTGTCTGGTAATTGAGCCAAGCGTTCTTTGTAAATATTGATCGTCATCTGTTCATCATCACGCTTAGCCAGCGAGCGGCTGATTTTACCTACAACTAGGGGTTTAGATATACCGGGTTCTGGGTGGATCACGGTGCGGGCGCGAATAGTCAGTTGGTTAGTTTCTCCACCCAAACGCCCATAAGAATACAAATCACTGGCGGCTTGGCGCAGACTGGCTTCAAGTTGAGATTCGTTGATTGTTGTGGGTAAAGCGATGACGGCTTGGTTGCCTCCGTTGTCGTAGACTAAGGAAAAAGGCACAGCACCAGGAACCACTGTACGGGTAAACGGGACAATACTCAGCGCAAATAAGCCGCCTGTGAGAACCCCCATAAAGCCAGTAATCCCCACCAGCCGAAATCGGATGCCCCATTTAAAGATAAAACCTAGGATGCTAAGAACTCCGCAGACTAGGGTGAGAATGCCTATCCATTGGGTATACGTGAGAAAGTCAGTCGTTGTTGGCATAGAAGATAAGGTGTGGCTACTTGATAAACACCAATGGCTACATCGTTGCTGTTTTGTTATCTGAAGAGTAGGAATAGATAGTTGGTAAAAGTATAGTCAAATATAGACAGACATAATTTCATTGCAGAAATTCCCTTCGCTTTTACTTTGAGAGATTAATTCTCCTTGGGTGAACTACGCACCTCTCTATCCCATAGCGGTTAAACGCATTTGGGAATGCTTTTCGTAAAATATTGTAGGAACCTATAACATCAGATTGAACAAGAACCCCCTTGTCTGTACAATATAAACCTCGTTTAATTCTTTTTCCACTAAAAACGGGTTTCTCCGTTATCTGTCCATAAACGGGGAGAGGATCTAAATTCAAAAAATTAGAAGCTGAGGTATAGGATTCTTCTTGAAGAATCACAGATATTCCGGCTAATTGACAATAAGTCAAATACCCATGACCATAAATCCAGTTTTGACGGATGAGATAATTGGCTGAGTTGTAAAGATTTTTAGACTGCCAACACAAGGGATCTATCTCCCTCCAAAAACGATGCCCTTTTTTAATAATATGTCTTTCAGCTAGTAGCATTATTCTCCGTGAGATTTTAACTCGGGCCTAATCTTTTAACCGCTCTGCTTGTCGCTCTAGATTACCTTTGTTTTGAGCGCTGTCCACTCTTGCATAAATACAAGCTATCAAGTCAGGTTTCAAGTTGTCATCAATCGCCTCCGAAGTTATGATAATCGTACCAGACGGCAATTGATGACCTTTCAAATTTCCTTGTTTCCACCACCTCCAGGCAGTTCGATAACTTATTCCTGCTTTTTTGGCATAGTCTGAAAGTTTCATGTCTATATATTACACAACATGACTACATCTGACTATATTCTTATTGAAACTTTACAATACAAACCAGTATCAACGATTCCTACTTTCCGCTCCTCGAATAATTGACTTTCGCGTCCATTCTCGCACACTCTCTAGCTGAACAATTGCCTGATCGCGTTCCCGGTTATCTGGACAAGTCTCTAGTATAGTATCTAGCAGCCGTCCCCACAGGTACTCAACAGTGCCAATCTCTTCGAGTTGCGCTTGGGTGGGACTATCCCATCCAAATAAGCGATCGCGTATTGCCCTCGCTTCGGCAGATAGATGATCTTTGTCCACCTTATTCTCTCCTGAATCCCCTTACCATACCTGCACTTTTCCCTATTGCCCGATCCCCGTTTCCTTGAGTAATTGGTCGATTTTATAATTGGGGTTAACTCGCGATTCATCCCACGTCTCCGGAGCAGTAGGGCGTGGGGCTTCCCCCGAATTCAGCTAATTTCCTGTCGAGCTTTCTGAGTCCAAGCCTCATTAATGAGTATTTTGCTATTAGATAGTTTGAAATCAAACGGATGAGGAGGTTCAGGGACACCTAGAACACCAGTTTGCCGATGAGATTTAATTAAGTTAACAATCCAAGTACAAAAGTCTAAAATTTCCTCAGGTAATAGTGTTAGGTCAAAGTGCCAGCTTTGATTAATTCCTCGACAATCCCGTCCCCACAGCCTCGATTGAACGATACCTGCCCCTTTATTAATAGACACTCGCAAAATAAAGGGGCGTTCCGGGAGTAATTCATCAGGAGCTGTGTGAACATAGACACACAGATAATTCATGCGTTGCCGATCATCAATCCAAGATGCCATTGGCAGATTACCCGTTGATGGATTGCGGGTTGTAATCTTCACTGGCACGTTCATCTTTGCGGCAAATTGATAATAAAACTCTTGCCTTAGCTGAGAAACCGTGCGTATAGCTTCAGGAGTCATGATTACTGCACAAGAGTGAACACTTAAAAACGTTTTTTGCGATAGCGAGAAAGCCGCCGCAGTTGCTTATGCCTAGCAATGGCTTTGCGCTTCCGTTTTTGAATCGGCGTTTCAAAGTGACGATGTTTCTTCATGTCGGGAAAAATTCCCGCTTTGGAGACAGCTTGTTTAAATCGGCGGAGGGCTGACTCAATCCCTTCATGTTCACCGACAGTTACCTGTGCCATTTTATTTCCTCCTCAGCTTGAGTTTATTGCTTGATGCCTGACCACACCTAGCCGGAATGAATCAAGTGAAACCAGCACAAAAAGCTGATTTCACTCGATAGTGCAGCTTTTAGGAGACGTAGAGAAACGCCGCCATTAATGGGCTGATTACATCCGCATTATTCGGTTTTAGTAGCGTCGAGAGAATCCATCGCGATTGCCGCCGCCGCGACGACCACCACCGCCTTGACCCCGAGGTTCACGAGGTTTAGCTTTATTCACTTTCAAATCCCGACCCATCCATTCAGCGCCATCTAGAGCATCAATAGCAGCAGATTCTTCAGCTTCTGATTCCATTTCCACAAAACCAAAGCCCCGCATCCGACCTGTTTCTCGATCCGTGGGTAACTGAACCCGCTTCACCGTGCCGTATTCAGCAAAAATACTGGTAATGTCTTCCTCTGTAGCATCATAAGACAGGTTACCAATGTAAATTGACATAGAGTATCTCCAAAACCAATGAATGTAGAGACTTATGATTCGGAGACATGCCTGTCCGTAAATCAAAACAAACGATACAGCCGAATATAAACCTCGCTGATTATAATAACACCATTTATCCACTACCCTGCTGACATTCTCCCTAATCTACAACCTAAGCAACCCAGAGATGCTGGGCAAATCGCACAGCGAAGCTGACCAACACTAGAGTGAAAAATAGGAGTGTTGCCCATCCCCATCGCGGATAACGCGCCAGCAGCAGACCTAAGGCTATCGCGATTGATACAATGCCATAGGCATGGCGTTCAGCAGAAATGGTGCGACCTGGGCTTAAAATCACGGCTAAGCTGCAAAATCCATAGGTGACGGCAACAGGTCTAAGCTTTGTTCGCTCTCGCACGAGTAAATAGCCACCTCCCCAAACCATAATCATATTAATTAGCGGATCTCCAGCTAAAAGCCACAGGAGAATGAAGAGGCTGTAAAAGCCATACCCTTGCTCCACACACAGCCGTTGCAGACGAGATCTCTTTCGCGGGGGTTGAAGAGTGCCTCGCTGTGTGAGATCACTTTGCGATCGCCACAATAAATAACCCAATGCACAAATTGTGATAAAAATCAAGGGATGCCACAGATCTTGAATCCAACCCCGATTCCAGTTGGCTGTCCCTGCTGAAATTTGCACCAGCATCTTCAACCATCCCTGTCCATAAAAAGCTTGTTCAGGTTGCCATGCCTGTTGCACCCTTAAAAAGGCTAGCATGTCCCCAAAACGAATTCCGCAGTAGAGGCTATAGAGTCCCATTCCTCCGGCGGTGGCTAAGCTAGGAAGGTAGGCGAAAGCCGATCTTTTCTCTCGCCAAGCCACCAGCAAAAACGCTGGGGATAGTGCAATTCCGGGTAATCGTGTCGCACTGGCTAAGGCTCCCCATAAAGCTGACCAACCATAGTGTTTACGGTCAAACGCTCGCAAAGCCCCTGTACTCCACAACAGAAATAGCCCCTCCGTATAGATTACTGTGCCAAATAGAGACAAAGGACACCAAGCTAAAACCGCTGTTGTCCAGCGAGCAACATTCTGCCCATGACTCTCTTGAACCCAACCACACAGAAGGATTAGCGCACC
The DNA here is from genome assembly GCF_040226375.1 of Coleofasciculus sp. G2-EDA-02. Classification (NCBI taxonomy): domain Bacteria; kingdom Bacillati; phylum Cyanobacteriota; class Cyanophyceae; order Coleofasciculales; family Coleofasciculaceae; genus Coleofasciculus; species Coleofasciculus sp. G2-EDA-02. The sequence continues at coordinate 48,215 of NZ_JAVKEW010000272.1, forward strand.
CCAAAACGCCAGATTATTCACAACAGTCCCGGCTACATTAAAGGGCAATCCCCCACTCATCACCGCCCGAACCAATAAGGGAAATAAGGGAAAGAATGCTACATTATGTCCCTGACCATCATTAGCATATTCATAACCTGAAGTGGCTATTATTTTATAGTGGTCACTATCCCAAGCGGAAAAGACATCCCAACTTACCGTCGGTTGAATGCCCCCAAGTGGCGCAGGTAATAAGGGAGCAATCACCAACATAGCGATAACAATGACAATTCGGCTGAGTAGCCACATCACCGTGGCAAAAGTAATACTATTCACGTAGATGCTTTTCTATTCCCTAATTCCTAGAACACCAATTCAGTCATTGAATCCTAGAGCGCCGGTAAGCGTAATCACGATGGGGGTAAAGCATGAGAAAATGGGTTGACACCTGAGATCTTTGCCTTTTTGGATTAGGCTAAAAAACTCGATAAACTAGGTACATCTACCCAATTTCTATGTTGATGAGATTGATGGGTTAAATCCATTAATAATTGCGAATAGACTCCTTCTCGCAGCGAAAGAATCATGGGTTCACCTGTATCAATGCTTTGTACCCACTGATCCACAACCCGAATGAAGGGCGCTAAACGTCCATCAGGGTAAACTTGGGGAAATGCTAGTCGTTTGGGAATGTCCACTTGTGTCAGCGATTCACCAGCCGGTGCTGCCCAAAGATGAAATCCATGGACATAATCGTTTTGATTAGAACTGCCCAAAATCAACGTCCCGCGATCGCCATAGACTTCGATAAAATGCCCCCGTCCATTATAGGTAACAGAACTGAGGCAAAGTTGGCAGGGTGTACCATCGGCTAATTCCAGCATCAGCAGACAAGTATCATCGGCGTCCACAGGTTTCAGCTTCCCCCCTTCACCCGGATCAGGGCGTTCTGGAATTGCCGTACTCCTGAAGGCGCACAACCGACGCACCGAGCCAAAAAGCCAATTAATGTAATCAAAAGCGTGAGAACCCACAGCGCCTAATGAACCTCCGCCTTTCTCTTTTTGGGCGTACCAGTTCCAAACCCGCTGCGCGTCGGCTCGACTGGAGACTAACCAGTCAATTTTAATCAGACGCTTTTGACCAACATAGCCAGATTCTAAGTGTTCTGCCAAGAGTTGCCATGCTGGAACAAAGCGAAATTCAAAATCTGGCATCGCCACAACCCCTTGCTTATTGGCAAGGTGATAGAGATCCCGCGTCTCGGTGGCACAGAGGGTCATCGGTTTTTCCAATAACAGGTGTTTTCTGGCTTGCAACACCTGCTGCGCCATTTGGTAGTGGAGAAAGGGTGGGGTAGAAATGCTCACGGCTTGAACCTCTGGCATCGCGAGTATATCCTCTACGCGTGAGCACGCTTGGGGAATGTTGTGAGATTCAGCCACCGCCCTGGCTTTATCCAGGTTAGGATTATAAACCGCTACCACCTGTGTGCGGGGGTAAATTTGAAAACCTGGGATATGAATTTTCTGTCCAAATCCAGTCCCGATTACAGCAACTCCAATTTGATTTGTCATTTGTTATTCGTCATTCGTCATTCGTTATTTGTCATTAGACAGGTAACAGGGAACAGGCGAGAGTCAATTTCGAGGCATAGCTTATACCTGATCATTCATGAGTTAGTTTTGTTTGTTCAACCCAGTCAATCACGTCTTTGCCTAAGCAAGTGCCATTAAGTTGGTCAATCTCGCGGATACCTGTGGGACTGGTAACGTTGACCTCGGTGAGATAGCCACCAATCACATCAATCCCGACAAAATACAAGCCATCTTGTTGTAACTTTGGCTTGAGTAAAGCGCAAATTTTTTGCTCTTGGGGTGTAATTTCTGTCGCCGCCACTCGACCCCCAACCGCCATGTTGCCGCGAAATTCGCTACCCGTGGGAATGCGATTGACTGCCCCAATGGGGTCACCATTGAGGAGGATGATCCGCTTATCTCCCTCTTTGGCAGCCGGAAGATAGGTTTGCACCATGACGGGTTCATGCCCCCATTTGGTGCTAATTTCGACTAGGGAATTCAAGTTGCGATCGCCTGCTTCTAGAAACAGAATCCCTTCCCCTGCTTTACCACCTAAGGGTTTAAGCACGGCTGCTCCTTTTTTGGCGACGAATTTCTGGATGGTCAACTTATCCTGGCTAACAATGGTTTCAGGAATCACCTCTTTAAACTGCAGGGCGTACATTTTCTCGTTTGCCCGTCGCAAACCCGTCGGTGTATTGATGAGCTGAGTCTTTTTGGGGTTGATGTAGTCAAGAATGTACGTCGCATAGAGGTAGGGAATGGTTACCGGGGGGTCAGTCCGCATAAAAACGGCATCCATCTCCTCTAAAGGAAGGGAGACAGTATCTGAGATTGCGTACCAGCGTTCGCTGACTACCCAACGCCCCTCAACGAGTTCGGCTGGGGTTAGCTGCACTTTCTCTAGATTTGCCCAAGCTTGATTATTGACAACCATTAGCTTTTGAGCCTGAGTAACCCAAACTTCATGACCCAAGGCTTGGGCAGCTTCCATGAGTGCCACACTCGTATCATGACTGGGATTGAGCTTTGAGAGCGGGTCAATGATAAACGCAAATTTCACGCGGGGAATCCTACCTCAGTTGTTAAGTTGCGGCTAATCGTAACATCTTGGTGATTGGGGAAGTGCGAGAGTTGTGACCCTTCGCTTCGCGTATGGCATGGTTTATAGGGGCGGGTTTAGCCACTTTCGTCTTGCTGGTGATGATCACTTTTATTCCAAACCTACCCTGAGTATTCCAGACGTAGTATGCTACCTCTGGAACACTTCTTCCCCATCTCCCCTATCAATCAATGACTCGCCCCTGCTCCATTTTGCAGTAAGGTATCTAGTTCACCTTGCATTTCTAACCCATAAAGGTCGTCGCAACCACCAATATGCTGGTCATTGATAAAAATTTGTGGCAGAGAACGGCGTCCATTTGCCCGTTGTGCCATCTGCTCTCGTGCCCGTTCATCGCCATCGATACAATATTCGTCAAAGTTAACACCCTTTTCCTTGAGCAGTGCTTTAGCCCTTATACAGAAGGGGCAGCGGCTCCAAGTATAGATTTCGACCTTGGGTTCCATTATCTTTTCTCAACGTCAGCAACATTTCTTCAACTACCCCAACTTACTCCGCTTCACCTAACGGTTCCGCTTCGCGCTCAGTTGGGGATTGCATCTATCGTCCACCTCAACTGCGAGTACATTCCGAGGCGCTCGCCTTTGGCTTCGTCCGACGAAGCATCAGGGACGGCTGAAAGACGCCCCGTACTCTCCCACTCTTGGCGAGAGAGCAACACTCTAAGTGCAACATTCCTAGCACCAACTAGATCTGCATGGAGAGTATATCCACACTGCTGACACACAAAAGTTAAACCCTTGTTAGGTCTATTTTCTTTAGATGTGTGACCGCAATGCGGACAAGCCTGAGAGGTGTAATGAGCATCTACTTTCACAGCTAAACTTCCAGACAACACAGCTTTGTAATCAATGAAGCCGTGCAATTCGGCAAATGA
>NZ_JAVKEW010000273.1:0-42434 GCF_040226375.1 Coleofasciculus sp. G2-EDA-02
CTAGCACTAAAAATACTGTTGGGCGAACAGAAATTAACGCTCAGGGAGAGAAGAACCTCTGCTCAAAGTAAGGAAACTTAGTTTGGGTAAGTTCACTCATTGAACTGAGAATCCCTCGCTTTTAGCGATGGGAGCGTCAACCCCGTAGGTGCTAATCAATCCCTTCTTACGTAACTTTCCGATTAAGCGAGTCACGGTGACACGAGTTGAACCAATCGCACTGCTAATTTGGGCGTGAGTTAAAGGAAATGGCAGACAATAGCCATCGGGTGTCGGTTCGCCAAATTCTTCAATCATCAGAGTAAGTAATCCGAAAAGGCGATCAATGGTTTTGCGTTGTCCCAAGGTACTCAACCATAGGAGTTTACGCTGATGTTGATAGCGGAACGCATTCAACACCTCACGCCGGAAGTGGGGCCAATTGTCTAGATCATGCCAATACATCCAGAGGACTGAGGTTTGCTCAACATGGGAGTAGGCGGACAGGGTAAAGGGTGATTGTGCCACAATTTCAAAAGGCTGACCTGCACCGACAAATCCTAAAAAGGCTTCTTGTGGGATGTGGGACAATGATTTATCTGTGGAGTGACTTGTACTGATTTGAGTTGTGCCCACTAGACGTACCGCCCCTCGCTGAACTAGATACAGCAATCCCGAACGAGTCGGAATTAGCTCATCTTTGCTAAACGTTCGATTGCGGTAGTGTTCCTGTGCCCAATCCAGAATACGTTGCCAGGTTAAGAACGAGCGAGATGCTTCTGATGTGGAGGGTGGTAAATTCATAGCTCCGTCAAGATGGAGACCAAGTTATTGTTAATTTTACAGTAGTTAAAAATACATCTAACTATAGAGTTTTCACGGTGAAAGCATTTAGTAACAATGTGAGTATTAAATCTCAGTTGCAACAACAGCTTTGGCAGGCAATTGGCAGAGTAGGCACTTTATCCACTGCTGCTGAGTTAACGCCTCCAACCATACCCTTACACCGTTTATCTACTCCTAATTATGTATGCTATCGGTCTGCGATCGCACTCAAGTTATCTTCGCCTTGGCAACAGACTCCCTTAGACATTGCCCGTCAGCTCACCGTCGCCTTGCTAACCCTTTCTCAAGAGTCTGGTGACGCGATTGCTATAGATTTTACGGTTGAAGTATTGCCTCCTGGCTGGATTCTTTTCCGACTCAGCGATCGCGCCTTAGCCACCTACTTACAAGAGTGGTTTAAAATACCCCCCTTTTCTTCTGTTTCCAGACATTATTTAAAACAGAAACTTCAGGAAAAAGGGGGAGCCGGGGATAGGGAAAAACTTGGACAAAATCAGCCAGATTCTGACAAGATTTTTCCCGTTCAATATATTCACGCCCGTTGCTGTTCGCTTTTGCAGTTGGCTGACGAGCAGGGGTTAATTCAGGTAAAAGATCAGGTAGAGACGTACCATGGCACGTTCGTAGGGGCGAAGCATTCGCGCCCAGATATATCGGTTGTCTCCCAAATTCCCAACGCGAATGCTTCGCCCAATCCCCCGCCAATCGCCCCAGATATATCGGTTGTCTCCCAAATTCCCAACGCGAATGCTTCGCCCAATCCCCCGCCAATCGCCCGTCAATTGCCAATGGTGATCATTTCCCCAAATCCAATTCCTTGGCTCCAAGAGGCAGGAGAGTCAGATAGAGAGTCGATACACCTACGCTTAACCCATCCCGCAGAATGGGATTTGATTGTCCAGCTTTTAGATCTGTTAGACGCGATGAGTGCTTCAGATTCTCGGCGTTGGGTTAAACAAGGATTGACTGTAAGTCAGGCTTATGAGCAATTTTACAAATCCTGCCGAATTTGGGGAGATGTAAAGAATTACAACTTGCCCCTAGCTCAGGCGAGATTGGGGTTAATCGGGGTTACGCAGGTTGTGTTGCGATCGCTCCTAGAGAAACTGGGTGTATCTGCCCCTAGAGCTTTTTAGGCGCTGCACAATCCAGATGGGGGAGCTGAGGGAGATTATTAACATTTCAGCTTAGCATTCTGCGATTGGGTATGGTTGAAAGGTAAGGTTTTTTTTATCTTAGGACGGTAGAAAAACAACTTTTTTTACAAGGCGTGACAATTCCCACTCATTCCGGTATGATTCTGAATGTGTGAGGAGCGAACCAGCGGGGGAACCGAGACGAAACACGGACAGTCGTCGGTTCCCTTTCTGATCAAAGTGACTGGGGATTAGGGACTAAAGAATTAACGTTTCAATGGCTGTAGCTACGCCGTCTTGTTCAACAGAGGGAGCTACCCACTGCGCGATCGCCTGGACTTCTAGAGGCGCATTGCTCATGGCGATGCCAAACCCCGCATATTCCAACATTTCGATATCGTTAAAGTTATCGCCAATTGCCATAACATTTTGAGCGGATAGTCCCAGCAAGTCTTCTGCTAAGTAGCGCACGGCTTCTCCTTTGTTGACGAGGGGATTGGTGGCTTCAAAGAAGGTGGCTACTGATTTGGTGAGGTAAAGTTCGGCGGGAGTATATTGCTGGCGCAATCGGCTAAATAATTGGTCGATAACGGTTGTATCCTGACACAGGGCTAATACCTTAGTGGGTTCGTTGGTAAGTACCTGACGCAAGTCACCCACGGATAGGGGTTGAATATCTGCCCGTTGAGCATAGCGCTGGGTTTCGGGGGTCATTTCCCGGACATACAATTGATCATTGATATAGAAATGCACCGAAAGCTGCGATCGCAGCATGTCACTCTCAAAATAATCTAACAATTGTTCAGCCCGATCACGGGAGACAGATAAATGACGGTGAATTGTCTCCGTGGCGGGATCTTGAATCCATGCGCCTTGATACGCCAAGATGGGTAGGGTAGAACCAACCTCCCGATGGAAGCGTAAGGCAGAACAGTACATGCGCCCCGTTGCGATCGCGACTTGAATTCCCTTTGCCTGTATCTTCCGAATGGCTTGCTTTACAGGTTCTGTAATGGTGTTGGATTCACCCGCGATCGTGCCATCAATATCCAGAACGAGTAATTGAATATTCAGGGTATCTCGCTCTTGACGCTCTAAGGATTTAAGCATGTGTTTTAAATCTGTTATTTATACGGGGCGATACCGGGGAAAACTCGGTAATTCAATTGATGCCAATGATTTAATCTTTTTCGGACGCCGTAGCGGATAAACTACAGGTGAGGGCCAATTGGGTTGAGGGAGACTCACCTCATTTTCATCATCCCATTCATCCTCAGCCAGCTCAGCCTCTGATGTCTGTTTTGAGGATACTCCGGATTCATCAACTGTTTCTGGATCAGTTCCAGCTTCTAGCAGCCAATGGCTTTGCTCCTGAACTAAATCATTTGCCAATTCTGATAACCCTGACGCTTGCGCTAGTGAGTTCATTTCAGCCAAAAGCTGTCTCTCTGCTTCTAACTCCGCCGCCGTACTCTCTGGAATCGGGGTGATTGTCGAGTCGATTGCACTTGTGGATGGGTGATACTCCGTGGCTTGAGTAAATTCCTCGCTATCTGAAGCGGAGTTAACCAATAATGAGTCGAGTTGGAGTGGACGATTCCAAAGTGGATCGGTATTGTTATAAGATTGTTCTTCTAAAAAATCCTGTTGAGCGGACCAAGGTTGGATGGGTTGGGCTTTCGGGACAACACCGCTTGTATCCCGTTTCGGACGGGTGGGTTGGGGTTCGCCTACCTGACGGTTCGGCATTTCCAGGCATTTTTCTAGGGCAACCTTAAATTGTAAGGTTTGCTGTTGCTGTCGGTGTAAGCGGGTTTTCAGTTCTCGACAGGTATTAGCCGATTGCAGTAATTGATGAGACTGTTCGTTATAACGTTGCTGGGTGAGAGCACATTCCCGTTCCAGTTGTGCCACTCGTTCTTGAGAGCTTTGTAATTGATCTGATAAAGTTTCAATCAGGATTTGCTGACGTTGGGCGGCTTGATGGGATGATTCTAGGGTATGGAACAGACGAGTTAATTGCTCTTGCAGCGTGTTAAGTTCCTCCCCTTGGCGGACAATGAGACTATCCTGCTCTTGCGATCGCAGCATCTCGGCGTTTAAGGCGTCTTGTTTTTCTGTCAGGGCGTTCTGAAGCTGAGCAATTTGTTCGAGCAAGCGGCGATTGCGTTGGCGCATTTTTTGGGCAAGGGCAAACCAATCAGCGTCTTTGTTCCGAGATTCTGCCAGGGTGGGGAGTGATTCGGGATTGCGATTTTCTGCCTCAATGTTTATCGTGGAGTCTGACTCGATAGTTTGGTCAATTTCAACCTCTGGCTGTGGTTCCTCCTCATTCCTATCGGATATCTGAAAGAGGTTGAAGATCGTTTGAGATTCAGGATTCTCTTGCTCATCGGGGTTATGTTCAACACTCTCATCTCTCCATTGACTGGACTCCGGGAGAGGCTCTTTGTTACGAGATTCTGCCAGGGTGGGGAGTGATTCGGGATTGGGATTTTCTGCCTCAATGTTTATCGTGGAGTCTGACTCGATAGTTTGGTCAATTTCAACCTCTGGCTGTGGTTCCTCCTCCTTCCTATAGGATATCTGAAAGAGATTGATCAGCGTCTGAGATTCAGGATTCTCTTGCTCATCGGGGTTATGTTCAGCACTCTCATCTGTCCATTGACTGGACTCTGGGAGAGGCTCTTTATTTGGGTTATCAGAATCACTCATGGCTCTTCATCCAGAGGGTCACAAATCAACCAAAGTATGAATTATGGATTATGAATTTTAAGTGGTTATTTATATAAACCAGTATCTTGTGTTTTAAGCTGCCGGATGGCTCGGAGCCAGGGTGAGTTAGGATTTCCTCCTTTGTGACTCCTTCCCAAAGTAAGGCACAAAACTTGCCAGATTACAAATTGTGCGATCTTCGGTACTTCGGGTGAAAACCCTAGTTGATGGGGAACTTTTAGCAGGAAATGTCTTACTCAGCAAGCCTTTGACTGAATTCAATAATAACGTTTCCTGATCACCATAAATAGGGCATAGCCATCCCTTGTTCCTTATGCCTTCTGCCTTGTGCCTTTGTTCGATCAATTTCAGGACTCCTTGACGAGAATGTCTACCAACAAATCTTGATGCATTAATGCCCGATCCACTAAGGATTGGATTTGATCGCGGCTGTTGGGATTACCATTGGCATAGTAATCGATCCAGGTATGAGCGATCGCATTCGGATCATCGGGTATTTCCGTTAACTTCCATCCCGGCAAGTCGAGTTCTGCCATGAGGGAGTCAACCTTGGGGTCATAGCTTAGGGCAAAACAGCGACAGTCTTGGGCTGCTGCCATAATTAGACTGTGGTAGCGCATCCCAATTGCCATTTCTACCCCGCGAAACAATCCTTTTAATTGTTGGGGTTCCTCGAGGTGGAAAATCTGATGGGTATCCGGAAGCTGGGAGGCAATGGATTGGGCGATGCTCAGATCTTGAGATGCCTGAAATGGCACAAGTAGTATACAGGTTTTAGTTGCCCCTTGGAAGTGTATCAGAGCTTGGGTAAGGTTGGCGAGACGCTCAGGGGTGAGATTTGGGTGCGATCGCAAGGTAACGGCGACTCTGGGTGCCGGTAAATCCCATAATCCGGGTACTGGGGTTGAGTCTAATGCCCACACTGGATCAGGGGCAACCCGAAACGGCACCTGCCAATCGGCTAGGAGGGCGGCTGAGGTGCGATCGCGGACACTGACGCCAGTACACCCCTGAAAACATTGTCGTGCCATCCAGCGCGTCAGAGGACGCTGCAACGGGCCAATTCCCTGCGCCCAAGCCAGGGTTTTTAACCCCCTTTGTTGGGCGAATCCCATTAACCCACTGTAGTAAACTGGACTCATGGCACTGGTGGCGTCTTGGATTAAACTCCCACCCCCCCAGATAAAACTATCGGCTTGGTTAAAGGCTTCTAGGACACGAAACGCTGAGGTGCGATCGCAGGTTTGTACCCCATAGCGTTTACTTGTCTGGTTAGGATTACCCGAGAGCACCAGTGGTGTTATTGATTTGGGCAGCATTTGTAGCAACGACGCCAGTAACGCCTCATCACCCCCATTGCCCTTGCCATAATATCCGCATACTATCGCCCGTTTCTGCCCCATGGACTGATTCGTCTTCTGTGTTTGCTATCAGTTTAGGACAGTCCGCGATTTCTGTGTCAATTGTTTCCCTTGATGTTTAAGTAGTATAATTAATACAGATATAATACAATTACGGAGAGCAACGATCTGTTTCTCGCGATCGCACTGCAAATTCACTGAATGAATCCTAACTTAATCCTGCCCGTCGGTACGCAAATTGTCAGTCGTGTCGAGGTAAAAAATTCTGCCAATGAACCGTTATGTGTACGGGGTGCTGTTGGTGTTATCGTCAAATCGCCAACCGATAATTCCCATGCTTATCGCATCCGTTTGCCTAATAACGTTGAAATCACCCTGAATCGACAGGAATTTAGTATCCGTAAGCATTTTCAAAGCGAAGGATTACAGCAAGCCGCCGATAGCCTGAGTGACTTCCAATTATACGAGTATGTCATCTATCGCTGTATTGTGGGGTCTAGGGCTTTTGGTTTAGATCAGGAAACCTCAGATATTGACCGTCGGGGGATTTACTTACCACCTGCTGATATTCACTGGTCACTTTATGGTATTCCAGAACAGTTAGAAAACTCAGAAAATCAGGAATGTTATTGGGAACTGCAAAAGTTTTTAATCTTGGCACTTAAAGCCAATCCCAATGTTTTAGAATGCTTGTATACGCCCTTAGTTGAGACAGCAACACCCTTAGCCGAAGACTTGCTAGAGAAGCGAGAAATGTTTCTCTCTCAATTAGTCTATCAGACCTATAACGGTTATGTTATGTCCCAATTCAAAAAAATGGAGCAAGATCTCCGCACAAAAGGACAGGTTCGTTTAAAACACGCCATGCATCTGATCCGTTTATTGTTATCGGGCATTACTATCCTTAAAGAAGGCTTTGTTCCGGTTAAAGTCGATGACTATCGACAGCAGTTGCTAGCGATTCGTCAGGGAGAAATGGATTGGGAAGAGGTCAATGCTTGGCGGTTAGCATTACATCATCAATTTGATGAAGCATTGAGAAAAACATCATTACCCGAACGCCCAGATTATGAAAAAGCCAACGCCTTCTTAATTCAAGCAAGGCGAAGTCGTTCGTAGTTGCGCTGTCTTCGCCCTAAACATTCCCATTCCTTCCTATAATGAATAATGAAATATCAAAATAATTGCCACACATCATAACCTTGTAGAGACGTAGCATGCTACGTCTCTACACCACTAATATCATGTCCGGTTGAATACCCATAATTAGGGTGATGGGGAGATGGGGTGAGGGGGAGAAGTTTTTATTATGGCTGATTGGACGGACATCATATAACCCTTATCTGTTTAGAAAATTAAATCGCAAATAAACCTCATGTGTGATACATTTGTTGCCTTACCTAATTCAACCCTCAACGGTAACGTTATTTTCGGTAAAAATAGCGATCGCCCCCAAGGTGAAATTCAAGATGTTGTCGTTATTCCCGCCAAAAAATACAACTCGAACCAGAACGTTCAATGCACCTATATTTCAATTCCACAAGTTGAGAAAACCCTAGCCGTGATCCTCTCCAAACCCCGATGGATGTGGGGCGCAGAAATGGGGGCAAATGAATGTGGCGTTGTGATTGGCAATGAAGCTGTTTGGACAGTTGAACCCTATAAAAGAAAGGGTTTGTTAGGTATGGATTTAGTCCGCTTAGGATTAGAAAGAGGTAAAACAGCTTTAGATGCACTTCAGATCATCACGTCGTTGCTAAATGAGTTTGGACAAGGGGGAAATTGTGCCGAAAACTTTGCCATGAATTATCATAATTCATTTATTCTGGCAGATGCCCAAGAAGCCTGGGTATTAGAAACCGCAGGTGAGTATTGGGTGGCTGAACAAGTACAACAAGGAACTCGCTCAATTTCTAATAATCTCAGTATCCGAAATTCGGGTGATTTGCGCCATCCAGATGTGATTTACTATGCGGTGAATCGGGGATGGTGTAATGGAGACGATGATTTTGATTTTGCCAGCATTTTTTCTGAAGGGGGATTTTATGAATCGCTATCCATTGATTCCAGAGAAGGGCGAATCAGACATTTATGTCGAGTGAATGAAGGCAAGTTTTCTGTTGAGACAGCACAATCAATTTTACGAGAACACAAGGGGAATATTTGTATGCATGGCGCTTATGAAAGTGCGGGAAGTCAAGTTTCGTCTCTGTCGCCAGATGGGTGTCAACACTGGTTTATTGAGCAACCCTTTCCTTGTCAGCAACCCTATAAACAAAAGAGTTTTTTAGTGCATTCAAGTTTGTCGTGACGTGGCACACCTAATTTCAAAAAACCGTAGGGGCGCACTGAAGTGCGCCCATAAAACACAACAACGTGCGCCCAATTTAACCGTAAAATCTATGCCACCATGTTAGTTAAGTTGGAATATTTGCTGCTTTCCCTGACATGTTTACTATGCGTTGGTATCCCCTACAATTTTAAAGGTAAGTATTTAACCGAATGTGATATAAATAGGACGCACGTCTGTGTACCCCTATAATTTTAATCAAATATTTCTTAAAAATCAGGCACATCATGATTGAAAGACAAAATCCCTTACTTCCCGCTATTGCTGAACAGCCGTATCCGCTATTATTTGTCACCATTAGCGGGGCGCATTTGTATGGTTTTCCCTCACCCGATTCTGATTACGATTTACGAGGTAGTCATATTTTACCGCTACAAGAAGTCGTCGGACTAGAAACAGGATGTGAGACGATTGAAGTATCGGAAATTAGAGACGGATTGGAACTGGATATAGTTACTCACGACATCAAAAAGTTCTTTTCTCTCCTTCTGAAAAAGAATGGTTATGTCTTAGAGCAATTGTACTCTCCCCTCATTGTTCATACAACTCCAGAACATGAAGAATTGAGCGCGATCGCGAAAGGGTGCATCACCCGCCACCACAGCCATCACTACTTGGGTTTTGCCCGAACTCAGTGGCGACTGTTTGAAAAAGAATGTCCGCGCCGCGTTAAGCCTCTTCTTTATGTTTATCGCGTTTTACTCACAGGTATTTATTTAATGAAAACAGGTGAAGTGGAAGCCAATTTGCTCAGATTGAATCAAGAATTTAAGTTATCGTATATTTCAGACTTAATTGCCCAGAAATTAGCAGGTGTGGAAAAATGCCAAATAGAAGATACTGATATAGAGTTTCATCGGGGAGAATACGAACGACTCTATGGAGAATTAGAACAAGCCAGTCAGTCGAGTAAACTACCCGCCGCACCATCGGCAAAAGATGCGTTGAATAACCTACTGATTCGGTTACGCTTAAATTATCTTTGACATCCAAAATACCACTTAGGTTTAAAGATGACAAATTGGCAGAGGGTGGGTTTTGTTGAGCCGTTATTGGTGATATTCTCAGTGAATAGCTAAACTCGCGCCTAAACTATAACGTCTTTATTAGGAAATAAACGGTGTTCAAGGAAAAATTAAGCCACATTATTGAAGCCATCATCCAGATTTGGCGATCGCAAACCCATAAGCCTCTGTTCTGGAAGCTTTCTATTCTCCCCATTTCAGGAGTAATCCTCACAGTTGTAGGGATTTGGGTTTTTCTAGGAATTGCTGACGAGGTGTTAGAAAAGCAAACTCAGGCAATTGACAAAATGCTCATGTTGCTGGTTAAACAAATTCATTCACCACTGCTGGATTGGGTAATGCGGGGTGCTTCAATTATTGGCGGCACCATATTTGTTACCCTAATTTGTCTAATTTTAGGGGCAATATTTTGGGTGCGACAACAGCGTGTTTATTTTACCGCGTTAGCCATTACCGCTATGGGTGGAACCGGATTAAACCTGTTGATTAAACAATTATTTGACCGCCAGCGCCCCCAACTCTGGCAACTGACTAAGAGTGAACCGAATACCTCCAGTTTCCCCAGTGGTCATGCTATGTTATCACTGGTTATCTATGGTTTTATTGGCTATTTACTCGCCCGTCACTTTCGCCGTTGGCGGTGGTGGATTGTCACCATCATTATTGGCTTGATTGTCCTAATTGGCTTCAGTCGGGTTTATTTGGGTATTCATTGGCCCACGGACATTGTAGCCGGACAAGCGGCGGGATTAACCTGGCTGATGGCTTGTTTGTTAAACCTTGAAGTTTACCGACATTATCACCAACACCGCAAAAAATCACCGCAGTCACTCTCATCCTAATTTAAAGACAATGGCACGCTCAATAATTTTATATCACCGAAATCCTTGATAGACCGTAGTGGCGTGGCACACCTAATTTGGTGTATTAGAATTCTATCCAGAAACTGTAGGGGCGCATGGCGTGCGCCCATAAAATCTGCAAATCTAATCCATCATTTTAGCTGGGTCAGTCCAGTAGGGTGGGCATTGCCCACCAGCTTTAAGTTAGTATTAGCAGCAATAAAGCCAAACCACAATGGAAGCGGTTATCTTAATCGGAATTCAGGCGTCAGGGAAATCATCATTTTGCCGCGATCGCTTTTATAATACTCATATCCGGATTAATCTGGATATGCTCAAAACTCGACATCGGGAAAAAATTCTGGTTCAAGCCTGTCTCGATGCTCAACAGCGGTTTGTTGTGGATAATACGAATCCAACGCCGGAAGATAGGGCGCGTTATATTGTACCCGCGAAGGAAAAGAGATTTAGTGTGGTGGGGTATTATTTTCAATCTGTTTTAGAGGATTGTAAGCGACGGAATGCTCAACGCCAAGGCAAACAGGTGATTCCTGTACCGGGGATTTTAGCAACGCATAAAAAGCTGGTTTTACCGCATTGGGATGAAGGATTTGATGCGCTTTATTATGTGAAACTGGGGGCAAATCATTCGTTTATTGTCAAAGAGTTCATTTATCGGTGAGGAGGGCGGGTTTTGTTGTTCATTTATTGGTAACAAGCTAGCGTTAGTTCCTAAACCCGCCCCTACAATTGTGGCTAAACCCGCCCCTACACTATGACTTTATCTTGCTGATTGACGACGCGATTTAACTTGCCACTGTGATACCCTTCTAAATCGAGGGTTACATACAAAAATCCTAAATCTTGAAACGCTGATACCAGAGTCGGTAAATCCGTGGTCAAAACAAATTCTTTAATTTGTTCCGGCGACAATTCAATTCGTGCAGTATCCCCTTGAGAACGAACCCGCAAATTTTTCCACCCTAATTTCCGTAAATAAACTTCCGCCCGCCCTACCCGTTGCAGTTTAGCAATGGTAATTTCTTCGCCGTAAGGAAAGCGAGAACTCAGACAAGGTTGGGCGGGTTTATCCCACCAGGGAAGCCCTAACTGTTGCGAGAGTTGGCGCACTTCTGCTTTTGTCACCCCTACTTCCGCTAAAGGCGATCGCGCCCCCCGTTCTTGCGCCGCTTGAATTCCAGGGCGATAGTCCCCCAAGTCATCAGCATTTACGCCATCCACGACATAAGGATAACCCCGTTGTAGCGCCAAGGGTTTCAGTGTGTCGTGAAGTTCACTTTTGCAAAAATAGCAACGGTTAACCGGATTCGCCGTATAATTGGGATTATTCATTTCATCGGTTTGCACCAATTCATGAGGAATGCCAATCACCGCCGCTTGAATTCGGGCGTCTTCCAATTCTTCGGGTAACAGAGACGGGGATTCGGCGGTTACAGCTAAAGCGCGATCGCCTAAAACATCATAAGCAATCTTGGCAACTAAGGTGCTATCCACTCCTCCAGAATAGGCAATCAATGCCCGATCCATTTGAGCAAATAAGCTTGTGAGTTGTTCAAGTTTATTATTTAACATGGTTGTCAAGGCAGATAGCGTCAAGGCAAAAGGCAGAAGGGAAAAGTACCTAAGGGATAAAGAGGGTAACAAAAGCGGATTGGTGTAACTCTTGTCCAGTCAGCTTTAGCTGACTTTCGCTTTTAGCCTTGGGTTTAAACCCAAGGCTGTTTAACTTGACACGGATGACTTAGTTGTTGGCAAAAAAAACAAATGAAAAAAGACAAATAACAATTAAGCCAAAAGCGATTCCCCTTGTTCATCCGAAGTTGCCAACTCTTCTAAACGTTCCTGTTGATCTTGGGTAATGCAAGATTGAATCACAGACTCCAAATCCCCTTCCAGCAAGTTATTCAGAGAATAGTTTTGACCCAAGCGATGATCAGTAACGCGATTGTCCTTATAATTATAAGTGCGAATCTTCTCCGATCGCGAACCCGTACCCACCTGCGATCGCCGCATCGAGGTAACCGCTTCCTGTTGCTCCCGCAGCTTCATTTCATACAGTTTAGCCCGGAGAATTTGTAAAGCCCGCTCTCGGTTTTGCAGTTGAGAACGCTCCTCAGTACAGAAGATGCGAATCCCAGTTGGCTTGTGGAACAGATCAACCGCTGTTTCCACCTTATTCACATTCTGTCCACCCGCGCCACCAGAACGGGCTGTGGAAACCTCCAAATCCTTCGGATCAATCTCAATTTCCACATCATCCACTTCTGGCATTACAGCGACAGTCGCGGTTGAGGTATGCACTCGTCCCCCCGCTTCCGTCACCGGGACTCGTTGCACCCGATGAACGCCGGCTTCAAACTTCAGCTTGCTGTAAACCTGTTCCCCTTGGATTTCCAGAATTGCCTCTTTAAATCCACCCATATCAGCCGTGGACTCGCTCAATAGCTTCACCCGCCAGTTCTGAGTTTCGGCATAGCGTGAGTACATTCGCACTAAATCCCCTGCCCAAATACTGGCTTCGTCGCCCCCAGTTCCGGCTCGGATTTCCAACATGATGTTCTTATCATCATTAGGATCACGAGGTAAGAGTAAGATTTTTAGGCGCGTTTCCAGTTGACTGAGCTGGGTTTGCAGTTCCTCAACTTCCAGAGATGCCATTTCATACATTTCACCACCCCCATTGGCTTCCTTGAGGATTTGCCGAGCCCCAACCAGTTCTTCCTGAGCTGTTTTCCAGAGTTCGTAGGTGTTAACCACATCCTCTAAGGAAGAACGCGCTTTTGCCACCCGTTGCACTTCCACCGGATCAGTGGCAATATCGGGGTCAGCCAAACGGCGCGTTAATTCGTGAAAGGTTTGTTCAACCGATTTTAATTTATCAAGTAGGTAAGTTTCCGCCATGGTTCAAGCGATCGCTCCATTGAAATAGCTCAAATAAGCATTGAAGTGCGAAGTCTAACTATTAAGAGTTAGGCTTCGCTAACGTCTCTCCACACTTCAACCTACCCAGCTATTTCTCTTTAGACGATTGCTGCTCTGAGGCATTCCCTTCTAACATGCCGTATTTCCGCATAAAGCGCTCCACACGACCTTCCGTATCAATAATTTTTTGGGTTCCCGTGAAAAAGGGATGATTCCCCGACCACACATCAACATGAAGTTCCGGCTGGGTTGAGCCAACAGTCATCACAACTTCTCCGTTGCAATAGACTTTGGCGTCTGGATACCACTGGGGATGAATATCAGATTTTGGCATTGTTACTGTCCTCTAGTCGAGCAAGGGTTTCTTTATTCTGTAGTTTGGGGCGAACTCACCCCAATTTATCCTTATTGTATTACCCAAATTTTAACGCTTCGAGTATTGGGGAGCTTTGCGGGCTTTATGTAAGCCATATTTCTTCCGTTCTTTGGCACGGGGATCGCGAGTTAAGTACCCTTCACTCTTCAACGGAGAGCGATTGTCCGGATCAAGTTCACAAAGCGCCCGCGCCACGCCTAAGCGAACGGCATCCGATTGTCCCGTCAATCCACCACCATGAGCATTGACTAAGATGTCGTAATCATTCTCTAAACCCAAAGTTTCCAGTGGCGCTTTGGTCACCATTAAATAAGCTGGATTGAGATTAAAGTAGACATCGCCGGGACGACCATTAACAATAAGTTGACCCGTACCCGGAACTAGGCGTACCCGGGCGACTGAGGATTTACGGCGACCGGTTCCCCAGTAAACCGCGCGATTTTCCATCGGTTCTGTTGCTTGCATTAGTCTTGTTCTCCTGGAATGGTGTTAATGGTTAAGGCTTGAGGTTTTTGAGCGTCATGGGGATGAGTTTCACCCGCATAGACTTTTAGCTTAGTAAAAAGTTTGCGACCCAGGGAATTTTTGGGCAGCATCCCTTTAACCGCCTTTTCGATAATCCGTTCCGGTATGCGGCCTTGTAAATGCTCAAAGGTTTCAGTCTTCATCCCGCCTGGACGACCGGAGTGGCGGCGATAGAGCTTCTGGCTGCTTTTTTTTCCCGTAACGACGACTTTCTCGGCATTGACGACGATAACGAAGTCCCCCGTATCCATATGGGGAGAATAGGTCGGCTTATTTTTACCTCTAAGAATCATGGCAATTCCAGTTGCCAATCGTCCTAGACGTTGACCTTCGGCATCAATAACGTACCAATTTTGTTCTAGGGAATCGTGAGTTGGCAGGTAAGTTTTTTCCATGAGTTTTTTTGATTACGTAAACAGTTAACCTAAACACAATTGAGTGGGCATCTGGGTCGGCAACATAAACTTCGGCTGAGTATCAAACCAAGTTTTTGGCGGAAACGGCGAGTTTGGGTAACCCACTCGTAACAAGCACAGACCCTTTGCTGGCGCCGCATATTTGATTTGCTCCCGCTGTTGATTCACCCACAGTTGAGTAAACTCTTGGGGATGAACTTTGCCCCGCCCTACCTCTACCAGCATGCCGACGAGTAGCCGCACCATGCCGTATAAAAATCCATCCGCCTGAATTTCAATATGAATAAATGAACCATTTCGGTAACATTGGGTGTCCTGAACCGTGACCCAGGAATGCTTGCGTCCGGAGTTAGCCCGGTGGAATGCTGCCAGGTGGTGTTTGCCCACTAGCGGATTAAGCGCCTCCTGAATCCGATGTTCATCTAAGGGAACCTGATAGTAATGCCAACTAAACGGTCGCACAAAAAGGTTAGGACAAGCGTCTGTATAGATACTGTACCGATACCGACGCCAAATCGCCGAAAAGCGAGCATGCCAATTCGCGGGTACGGGGGCTGATGTCCGAATCAGGATATCCTCCGGTAGTCGGCTATTCAGCAGGGGCATCCATCGCTCACCGGGAATCGGACGACTACTGTTAAAATGTGCTACTTGGGCAGCGGCATGAACGCCTGTATCAGTACGCCCTGCAGCGTGTAAGGTTACAGGTTTTCCTTCGACGGTGGACAGAACTTGCTCAATGTCCCCTTGCACTGTGCGATGTTGAGGCTGTCGTTGCCAACCATAGAACTTTGTCCCTAGGTATTGAATCACTAGGGCAATGCGTTGAGTTGGTTTAGCCTCGCGATCGGACATAACTTGAGTTCAAACCAGCTCGATAATTGCCATTTCCGCATTATCCCCACGACGGCGCAGGGTTCTGAGTACGCGAGTATACCCACCATTACGATTGCCATAGCGATCATTCACCCCTTCAAACAAGGCATGAACTAACTGCTTGTCGTAAATATAACCCAAGGCTTGACGGCGAGATGCTAGGGAGCCATCTTTTGCCAAGGTAATCATTTTTTCCACTTGGGATCGCACGGCTTTTGCCCGTACTTTGGTGGTAGTGATTCGACCATGACGAATCAACTCGGTAGCGAGGCTTCTGAGCAGCGCTCGGCGCTGGTCGGCTGGTTTTCCCAGTTTGGGTACTCGACGACGATGACGCATTTTCTTTTTTTCCTCTACAATCCCACAACAATGAACAATTTCTCAATCCAATGGCTAATCGAGTTGACGATTAGCCATTTATTCTCAATGCTTAAGTTGGTTTAGCCGATTTTTCATGGGGCAATGTAATCCCCAAGCGTTTTTGCAAGGCGTCTATGACTTCTTCGGCAGACTTTTGACCAAAGTTCTTGATTTCTAGGAGATCCTCCTGGCTATAATCTAATAAGTCAGCAACGGAGTTAATTTGCGCTCGCTTGAGGCAGTTATACGCCCGCACCGACAGTTGTAGTTCTTCAATCGGAATTTGGCTGGTTGGATCTTCATCCACCGGACCTCCCACTGGCTCTGGCTTGAGCTCGATATCTTTCAGGGGATTGAACAAATCCACAAGAAGGCTAGCGGCTTGACTCAGTGCTTCCTGGGGTGACACGCTGCCATTTGTCCAAACATCTAAAATTAAACGGTCTTTTTCCAGGGAACCGTCAACACGAGTATCCTCAACGCTGTAGTTAACCTTGGTTACTGGCATGAATACAGCGTCAAGTTGCAGGAAATCAACCGAGGATGTTTCATCACGACCCCGTTCTACAGAGCGATATCCTTTTCCTCTTTCGATACGGAACTCCATTTCCAGTTTGGCTCCGTCGGCTAGAGTCGCAATATACTGACCCGGATCAACAAATTCTACGTCCGACGGTAAATCAAACTGAGCCGATCGCACGGTAGAAGGTCCCGTGATCATGACTCGACCAATATGGGGTCCAGGTGTATAGCTTTTGAGGACGACTTCCTTCATATTCAGGAGAATTTCTAGAACATCCTCTCTGATTCCCTCAATGGTGGCAAACTCATGATTGACTCCAGCAATCCGCACAGCGGTAATCGCTGTACCTTCCAGGTTAGACAGGAGAACCCTTCTCAGGGCGTTGCCAACTGTTGTACCTTGACCGCGTTCGAGAGGTTCTAGGACAAATTTGCTATATTGACTTTGATTCTTTAGTGTTTTGGATTCTACGCACTCAATCTGAAACTGCGCCACGGAGTGACCTCCCTCCTTTAATTCATAGGACCCCATCAAAAGCACTCTTGCTAATACTTTTGAAATTCTGTTGCGCCTAACCCACAATTTGGTACAAGTGGCAATAAGCAAAGTATCAGTGGTTGGTCGGCATAACTTCCTCAATGCTGACACTTGATTCTGTTGTCGAGTCTAGACCGATAAGGGGCAAGCCGACTTGAAGGTTTCATTGAGATACAAACTGAATTCAACCCTTGGTTTTGCTTACCCAATCTCCTATCCCGATTTCCCGTTCCTAGACACGACGTCGTTTAGGAGGACGGCAACCATTATGAGGAATTGGCGTGACATCCCGAATCAGGGTAATTTCTAGTCCTGCCCCTTGCAGTGCGCGAATAGCCGTTTCTCGACCTGCACCAGGACCACTGACCATTACCTCAATTTGCCGCATTCCTTGGTCAATGGCTCGGCGGGCGGCATTATCAGCAGCGGTTTGAGCCGCAAAGGGGGTGCCTTTCTTAGCGCCCTTAAAGCCACTTGATCCCGCTGACGCCCACGAAACTACATCGCCTCGAGTGTCAGAAATAGTGACGATGGTATTGTTGAAGGTAGACTGGATGAATGCCATTCCATTCGGAACGTTTCGTTTCTGCTTTTTTGTACCAGTTTTTTTAGTTGGTCGCGCCATATCGCTTTATTTGGCTATCTTAGTGATGGGTGTGAACTGAATAATTGTGTTACTTCTTCGCCGGTGCTTTTTTCTTCCCAGCAACGGCAATACGTCTACCACGACGGGTACGGGCATTAGTGCGGGTTCGTTGACCGCGCACCGGTAACCCTTGGCGATGGCGACGCCCACGATAGGTGCCAATATCGACGAGACGCTTGATATTCATCGATTCCCAGCGCCTTAAGTCTCCCTCGACTTGATAGTCGCCCTCTACCACTGATCGCAGGCTGGCTACCTCAGCATCGCTTAAATCCTTGACTCGGGTATCCGGATTAATGCCCGTTTTACTGAGAATTTCTTTGGAGCGAGATAGCCCAATTCCGTAGATGTAGGTTAGACCAATTTCTATTCGTTTATCCCGAGGTAGGTCTACACTGGCAATTCTTGCCACGGTATTTTTCTCCCTTTTGTTGGTTTTGTGCTACAAATGATTCTTATAGAGTCTGTAGATTACCCCTGACGTTGCTTATGTTTGGGGTTTTGACAAATAACCATTACTCGACCACGGCGTCGAATAACGCGACATTTTTCACACATTTTGCGGACTGATGCTCTAACCTTCATTGGCTTTTTTAGTTACAACGCAAGCATATTATCATATCATGTTTTTGGGCTAAAGTCAAATTTTCGCTGAAATTAGCCATAACGATTGTTATTTTTTGCGAAGGCGGTAGGTGATTCTACCTTTGCTCAAGTCATAAGGGGTCAGTTCAACTTTGACCCGATCGCCCGGTAAAATTTTGATGTAGTTGCGGCGGATTTTGCCAGAGATATGGGCAAGGACGTTGAAGCCGTTGTCCAAGTCTACCCGAAACATGGCGTTCGGTAAGGATTCGGTTACCGTCCCTTCCATTTCAATTAAGTCTTGCTTAGCCAATTTTGTCGTTCCTCAATACTATGGGTCACTAAGTTCCCCTCCACACAGATAGAGATTTGTCCAGGGAGTGTTAACATATTTTATCAAAATCCGCCCTCAAACGGCTTTTTTACTTGGTTAGTGTTAAGAAAAGTTGTGTCCAAATTAATGAAAGCCTTAGAAATAGTAACGACTTCAGCGAGAGGAGAACATCCGTCAAAAGTGAGACGGGGTTCCTTTTCCGGCTTTGGCATTGATGACTTAACTCCTCAAGATTTCAGGACATCACCTGCTTGAGAGAGTCGGTAACCTCGTCCATAGCTCTATCCCCATCAATCTCGCGTAAGATTGAGCGATCGCGGTAAAACTCAATCACCGGTGCCGTCTGTTGGCGGTAGACTTCTAGGCGTCGCCGAATCGTCTGCTCATTATCATCTTGGCGTCCCCGTGAGAGTAAACGTTTTAGGATTGATTCATCGGAGACATCCAAATAAATAGCATAATCGCAGCGCTGATCAAGATCCTGAAGCAGATTTTCCAGAAAAGCCCCTTGGCTGACATTGCGCGGAAACCCATCCAAAATCCAACCCGCTTGAGTATCAGGTTGCTGGAGGCGATCGCGAATTAGATCCAGAATCAATTCATCTGGCACCAACTCGCCTCGAGCCATATAAGACTGCGCCTTTTGTCCGAGTGGTGTAGATTGCGCGATCGCACTCCGTAGAATCTCCCCGGTAGATATGTGAGGAATCTGATAAAGCTGAGCGATTAGCTGAGCTTGTGTTCCTTTTCCTGCCCCTGGTGGTCCTAAAAAAACTAATCGTGTCATTGGTTATTTATCTTATGTCTTATGTCTTATGTCATTCGTCCTTTGTCCTTTGTCAATTTGATGGGAGCAAGGGGGTTCTCAAGTTAGCTGTGAATTCTCTTGTGCCCCCCCAATTTAGGTACAATCAACAATGAACAAAGGAAAAGTCACCAATGACCTAGCAGCAATTTTACTGCTTAACCATACCCTCGTAACGCTGTGAAATCACGTATGTTTGAACCTGTTTTGCCGTGTCAATTGCCACACCGACCAAAATCAGTAACGAGGTAGCCCCCAGCCCTCTAAACGTAGTCACTCCAGTGGCACTTTCTACAGCCGTTGGCACAACCGCTACCAGCCCCAGAAAGATTGCCCCCAAAAACGTCAACCGATTCAGCACTCGCTCAACATAGTCACTTGTGGCTTTACCTGGGCGAATTCCCGGAATACTCGCTCCCATTTTCTTCAAATTCTGCGACATATCAACCGGATTCACGATGAGCGACGCATAGAAATAGCTGAAAAAGAGAATTAACACCAGATAAACCAGTACATACAGCCACGGCGTCGGGCCATTCGGACTGATATATACTGCCACCTGATTGACAGCTTGGAGAATTGATCCCAAAACTCCTTCACTATTACCACCGCGAGCAAAGCCAGCTAGGGAAGTGGGTAGAATCAAAACCGCTGAGGCAAAGATAATCGGCATTACCCCACCTTGGTTCAGTCGTAGCGGCAGATAGCTCGTCCGTTCCCGATAGAGGCGACGCCCAACTTGTCGTCTTGCCGAAATAATCGGAATCCGGCGCGTTCCCTCCTGAACGAAAACAATCCCGACAATCATCACCAGGAAAACCAGGAGTAAAATGACCACCTTACCAGCCATGTCTCGCCCCCCTGTCTGTGCCAACTCAATCGTTTGACCCAATGTCCGGGGCAGAACTGCCACAATATTGACAAAAATCAACAACGATGCTCCGTTACCAATCCCGCGTTCGGTAATCAGTTCCGAAATCCACATGACAAACATTGAGCCAGCCGTGATTGCCAGCACAGTTTCCACAAAGAACAGAGTTCCCGGATTTGTGGCAAACTTGCTAGCAAATAGTGCCAGACCCACACTTTGCAATATTGCCCAACCTAGGGCAACATAACGGGTAATCTGAGAAATTTTTCGGCGTCCTGCTTCCCCTTCATTCTTCTGCAAATTTTCCAGAGTGGGAATAGCTGCCGTCAGCAACTGTAAGATAATTGACGCATTAATATAGGGCAAGATTCCCAGGGCAAAAATTCCCAAAGCCGAGAATCCTCCCCCAGAGAAAAAATCTAAAATGCCAGCGATGGGAACGTTTCCACTTTGGATAGCTGTTGAAAGTTGTTCCCGATCAATTCCCGGTACAGGTAAAAATACACCAAACCGGGCTAGGATCAACAAACCGATGGTCAAAAGCAACCGACCTCTAAGACCGGCAGCTTGTGCCATCTGCATAAATGTTTCTTGAGCCGTTGGAGTTTTGTCTCGACTGACGACCATAAAGGGATACCTCCAGATGACACAGTGTTGACCTCTCCCTGGTATAAATAAACAGGGATTCTAATAGGATACTTCGGGGTCAATTAAAATCGCGTCCCTTCGTATCTTAATTAGAGTTCCAGATCAATAACCTGGATGGCGCGGTCAAAAACGCCCTACAGACCTTGGTTAGATCAAGACCTAACTGTATCTCTACTTTTCTCAACCTATTAGCAGCACCATTACCCGCCAACGCTAAAAAGTTACGCCTCAATCACTTCACAACTCCCACCAGCCGCCTCAATTTTTTGGCGGGCGCCAGTCGTGAAAGCAGCGGCTTTAACGTTTAGCGATACATTCAACTCCCCGTCACCCAGAATTTTCAACGGTCCGTCGTTAGTGGTGACGATACCCGCTTCCATCAGTGACGGTAAAGTCACCTCTGTACTGGCAGGGAGCGATGCTAACTTACCTACATTTATCGTAGTGTAATGTTTTGGGTGAATTACCGTAAAGTGTTTTAACTTAGGTAGGCGGCGATACAAGGGCATCTGACCCCCTTCAAAGCCCGGTCTTGTACCCCGACCCGATCGCGACTTTTGACCCCGCATGCCAAAGCCACAGCTAGCCCCTTGACCTGCGCTAATCCCGCGACCAACACGACGACGACGTTTCTTTGCACCAGCTTGGGGTGCTACAGTATGGATTCTCATAAATTTAGCTCGTGAAACTCAAAACTCTCTCATTTAGGGCGGGTTTTGGACAAAGGTTACTATTCATGGCGAAAAGCGAATCCCTAAACCCGCCCCTACACAATCAGACATAGAGCTTCTCAACATCAACCCCGCGTTCTTGAGCCACTTCGGCAAAAGTTCGCAGAGAATCTAGGGCGTTAATGGCAGCTCTAGCATTATTCAAGGGATTATTAGAACCCAATTGCTTGGCTAAAATATTACGAACCCCTGCCAATTCCAAAACCGTCCGCACTGCACCCCCAGCAATTACCCCTGTACCGGGTGCAGCGGGTCGCATCATCACCTTAGCACCGACAGCCGCCCCATTAGAGGGGTGAGGAATGGAATTAGACTTGGTTAAGGGAACGTCGATGATTTGCTTTTTGGCATCGACAACCCCTTTACGAACAGCGCCAATTACATCACTGGCTTTGCCCACACCAACGCCCACTTGACCGCGCTCGTTGCCAACAACAACAATGGCACGGAAACTTAATTTTTTACCGCCTTTAACCACCTTGCTAACTCGACGGATTTGAATAACCCGTTCTTGCCAGGTGCTTTCTTTTTCTTTAGCGCGGCTACTTTTGCGACGATTTGCCATAATTTAAATTTTGATCTACTTATTCTAGAAGTCTAACCCAGCTTCACGCGCCGCTTCTGCCAAAGCTTTCACACGACCATGATAAAGGTTTCCTCCCCGGTCAAAAACAACCTGAGATATGCCTTTTTCCAGCGCTCGCTGGGCAATTAACTGACCCACTTTAGTCGAGGCGTCACAGGTGGCACCTGATTTCAACTCTGACTTCAGTCCAGGTTCTAGAGTAGAAGCCGCCACTAGAGTATGTTGCTGATCATCGTCAATAATCTGCACATAAATGTGCTGATTTGAGCGAAAAACCGCCAATCTAGGACGTTCAGAACTACCTTGGACTGTCCGGCGAACGCGCCGATGTCTACGTCGGACTGATTCTTTACGAGTAAGTTTCATTGTTACTTCTTACCTGCTTTACCAGCTTTACGTCTAACCATTTCACCGGCATAGCGAATGCCTTTCCCTTTATAAACTTCAGGGGGGCGCACCGCCCGAATTTTAGCCGCTGTGTTGCCGACGATTTCTTTATTTATCCCGCTAACAATTACGTTGGTATTCCCTTCAACCGCTAGCTGCACGTCTTGGGGAGGGACAATTTCCACGGGTTTACTGTACCCCACATTCAGAATCAGGTTACGTCCTTGAACTTGGGCGCGATAACCGACCCCTTGGATTTCTAGACGCTTCTGAAAGCCTTGGGAAACCCCTTCTACCATATTGGCAACTAGGGTGCGAGATAATCCGTGGCGCTGACGGGCAAGTCGGGATTCATCCCGTCGTCGCACTTCAATTGTTTCTCCTTCTTGTTCAACTGTGACTTGTTTCGGCAGAACTCGTTGGAGTTCTCCTTTGGGTCCTTTTACAGTAACCTGTTGACCGTCAATGGTCACGGTCACTTTATTCGGAATTGTTATCGGGCGCTTGCCAATACGCGACATGATTTTATCCTCCTTACCAGGCAAAAGAATTTTCAGGTTTAAGAGGCTGATTTAAACAGCGCTACCAGATGTAACACAGCACTTCCCCACCGATTCCCTGTCGTCGGGCTTCCCGGTCTGTCATGATGCCACTGGACGTGGAAATAATCGCAATTCCAATACCACCGAGAACTCGCGGTAATTCCTTGCGGTTTTTGTAAACCCTCAGACCTGGTTTACTCACCCTTTTCAGCGCTCTGATAATGGGTTGGCGAGTTTTTCCTTTGTATTTCAACGAAATGACTATGTATTTTTTTACCCCTTCCCCAGCTTCTTCAAAATCGGCAATAAAGCCTTCTTCTTTTAATACATGGGCAATCGCCCGTGTCATTTTTGTTGCTGGGACATTTGTGGTTTGATGCCGCACCAAGCACGCATTCCGAATGCGGGTCAGCATATCTGCAATTGTGTCGTTTGCCGCCATTATTTCCTTCCTATACTTACAGGCTTATTTCTCCCGGAAAGGCATTCCCATCTCTTTGAGTAAAGCGCGACCCTCTTCATCGGTGTTTGCGGTTGTGATAATTGAAATATCCATGCCACGAATTTGATCGATACGGTCGTAGTCTATTTCCGGGAAAATCAGTTGTTCTCGGATGCCTAAGGTATAGTTACCGCGACCGTCGAAACTGCGGGGGCTGATCCCGCGAAAATCGCGAATTCGTGGCAAGGCTAAGTTAATTAAGCGATTCAAGAACGAGTACATCCGTTGCGATCGCAGGGTTACCATTATCCCCACAGGCATTCCTTGGCGGATTTTAAATCCCGCGATCGCTTTTTTGGCACGGGTGACCACGGGTTTTTGACCTGTAATGGTCGCCAGTTCACTCAATGATGATTCGAGTGCTTTAGCATTTTGAGATGCCTCTCCTAATCCCCGGTTGACGGTTATTTTGATCACACGGGGGACTTGATGGATATTTGTATACCCAAACTGTTCTTTAAGTTTGGGAACAATTGTTTCTTGATAGAGTGTTTTCAATTGGTCAGACATGGGGGTTATTCTTCTTTCCCTGGGCTTGGTCAGGGGCTATTTTTATTGATCCTTTGTCCTTTGTTTTTTGTCATTACCACAGAAGACGATTGACCAAGAAATTTAGTCAATAATTTCACCTGTTTTCTTCAGCATTCGTACCTTTCGTCCATCCTCAGTCAAGGTGTAACAGATCCGACTTGCCACCTTTTGCTTATTAGAATAAAGCATGACATTGGAACTGTGAATCGGAGATTCAACGGTCACAATTTGACCCGTTTCCCCTTCTTGCTGAGGCTTGACGTGTTTGGTTTTGACATTCACGCCTTTGACGATCACCTTGCTAATCTTAGGTAATATTTGCAGAATTTCTCCTACCTTACCTTTATCGTGACCACTAATCACTTGCACCGTGTCACCTTTTTTGATGTGCATTTTGTAACGCACAGGCGCATTTTTTGTCTTTTGAGCCATTAGAGTACCTCCGGAGCCAAGGACACAATTTTTGTGTAATTTCTGTCCCGCAGTTCTCGCGCCACAGGACCAAATACACGAGTTCCTCTAGGATTGCCATCGGCGTTAATAATCACAGCAGCGTTATCGTCAAAGCGAATACTCATCCCGCTTTCCCGACGCAATCCTTTGCGAGTGCGGACAATAACTGCCCGAACCACGTCGGACTTTTTGATTGCCATGTTAGGAATCGCATCCTTAACCACAGCAATAATCACGTCACCAACACTGCCGTAACGCCGATTTCCAGAACCGAGGACGCGGATGCACATCACTTTACGCGCACCGCTATTATCAGCCACATTTAAATACGTTTGTTGTTGAATCATGGGATTTCTACTCTTTAAGAGTTATGAGTTGTGAGGCACCTAGGGGCTCTTTTCACTATGATCGTTTCTCACCTGACCCAGATTTGACTCGTGCCCCCGACCGAGTATTTCAGCATTCGAGACAATTCCAAACCCAAAACCAGGTTCCCTCGATGTCGCGAAGGGTCAACACTCCTTAAGTTGAGGCACTATTAAGAATTTCCGTAACCTGCCAGCGTTTCGTGCGACTCAGAGGTCGTGTTTCTTGAATGCGGACGCGATCGCCTTCTTGGCAGCGATTTTCTTCATCGTGTGCCTTGTATCGCTTGGTATTGACAACGATTTTGCCGTATTTCGGGTGGGGCGATCGATTTTCGACAGCAACAACTACGGTTTTATCCATTTTGTTGCTCACCACCAAACCAACTCGTTCTTTAACTGCCATCGCGGTTTACTCCTCTTCTTTTGCCTCAGACTCAGATGGTGAGGATTCAGGGGTGACTTCAGTCGCCTCGGGTTCACTAACCGACTCTTCTACCTCGGCTTGAGGGGGTTGAGTCGTGGCTGTAGCGGTTGTCGCTACAGGGGCTGAATCGCTCACCATTGGTGGGGTTTTATCTTCAGAAACTGCTGCTAATTGCCGTTCTTGCGCCACCGTCATCATCTGAGCAATCCGATGTTTCAGATGCTTAAACTGATGGGGTTTTTCTAAGCGGCGGGTTGCTTGTTGCAACCGCAGTTCAAATAGCTCACGCTTGGCAGCTACAATTCCATCCGCTAATTCTTGATCGCTTAACGTTCTGGCGTCGTCTATTTTGGACAAAGGCATAACGTATACTACTTATTCCCCTTCACGGGTAATGAACTTCGTTTTAATGGGAAATTTGTTCGCCGCTAGACGCATGGCTTCGCGGGCAAGGGGTTCGGACACACCAGCGATTTCATACAGAACTCGACCCGGCTTAACCACAGCCACCCAATATTCAGGTGACCCTTTCCCCGAACCCATACGAGTTTCCGCGGGGCGCATGGTCACAGGTTTATCTGGAAATACTCGAATCCAGATTTTTCCACCCCGGCGAATATAGCGAGTCATCGCTCGACGACCGGCTTCAATTTGACGGGCAGTAATCCAGGAAGGTTCGATCGCTTGCAATCCAAAATCCCCAAAATTGAGGGAGTTACCGCGAGTCGCTTGACCTCTCATCCGCCCACGCTGCTGTTTGCGGAATTTTGTTCGTTTAGGACTTAACATAGTTATTTGGGTCCGTTATCAGTTAGTCGTGGTTGTTTATCATTTGCCCGTTGTCACCTCACCTTTGGACTTTGGACAAATAACTACTCATTGGAACGATCTTCAAATTGCTGGCGACGCCGTTGTTGGCGGCGACGGGGTTGCGCTGTCGCTGGTGGGGCGACTTCTTCTGTAGACGGAATGATTTCACCTTTGAAAATCCAGACTTTCACACCCAGAATCCCGTAGATGGTACTAGCGGTACGGTAGGAGTAATCAATATCCGCTCGTAGGGTATGCAAGGGAACTCGACCTTCACGAGTCCACTCCGTCCTCGCAATTTCAGCCCCATTTAGGCGACCACTGACTTGCACTTTGATCCCTTGGACATCTGCCCGTTGCGCCCGTTGAATGGCTTGACGGACAACTCGACGGAAGGACACACGGCGTTCTAACTGTTGGGCAATGTACTCAGCAATTAGCTCCGCATCGGCATCCACCCGGGCGACTTCAATGACATTGATGCGAATTTGACGATTACTCCCCAAAAGGTCTTGTAGACCTGTACGCAAGGATTCAATGCCACTCCCGCCACGACCAACCACGACACCGGGTCGAGCTGTATGGACTTCTAAATCAATTTGATCGGCTTTGCGTTCGATCCGAATTGTAGAAATTCCGGCGTTACTCAGGTTCTTTTCGACGTATTGTCGGATGATGTAGTCCTCTTGCAGGACTTCTGGGTAACGCTTGGTATCAGCAAACCAACAGGAGCGATGCTCTTGAGTTATACCTAAGCGAAAACCAATTGGATGAATTTTTTGTCCCACGAATCCTTCCTTTAGTTTGTATTTGTCCGTTGTCAATCGTGATCATTGATGATGATTGACTAGTCCTCAACTTGAGGTGAAACCGCCACCGTGATATGACAGGTTGGCTTGCGAATCTGATAAGCTCGACCTTGGGCTCTGGGGCGATAGCGCCTAAAGCTTGGTCCCATATCGGCAGAGGCATGGGTGATCACTAAGTTTGCCGGATCTAGACCCGCATTATGTTCGGCATTCGCCACGGCGGATCGTAGGACTTTCAGCACAGGTTCGCACGCCCGGTAAGGCATAAATTCCAGAATAATCAGGGCTTCACGGTAGGAACGCCCACGAATCTGATCGAGAACCCGCCTAACTTTAAAGGGGGACATGCGAATATAACGTGCGATCGCTTTGGTTTCTGCTGTTGTATCTATTGTCGCCATAGTTTTTGTGATCTCTAATGGGCAAGAGCGAGAGTCAACCTGCCAACTCCTCAAACGGCATTTTGCCGATTAACGCGCCCGGCGATCGCCCTTGGAATGACCGCGAAAGGTGCGAGTTGGGGCAAATTCGCCCAGTTTATGCCCCACCATCTGCTCATTGATAAAAACCGGCACATGGGTTTTCCCGTTATGAACGGCGATGGTGTGACCCACCATTTGCGGCAAAATGGTTGAGGCG
Organism: Coleofasciculus sp. G2-EDA-02; assembly: GCF_040226375.1. Classification (NCBI taxonomy): domain Bacteria; kingdom Bacillati; phylum Cyanobacteriota; class Cyanophyceae; order Coleofasciculales; family Coleofasciculaceae; genus Coleofasciculus; species Coleofasciculus sp. G2-EDA-02. Next base: position 27,503 of record NZ_JAVKEW010000273.1, read on the forward strand.
CGTGACCAGGTTTTAATCACCTGCTTTTCGCCTTTACTGTTTAAAGCTTCAATCTTACTCAGAAGACTGTCGGCAATAAATGGACCTTTTTTTAAAGAACGACCCATAATCTAAACGTGGTTAATGGTCAATAATTGAATGCAAGCATTAAGCCTGACGTCCACCCCGTCCTCGCTTCGAGGATTTGCGCCGACGGCGGACAATTAAAGAGGTACTTTGTTTTTTTGGTTTGCGAGTTTTAGCTCCCAAAGTGGGTTTACCCCATGGTGTGACTGGACCGGATCTACCAATAGGCGCTCTGCCTTCACCACCACCGTGGGGGTGATCCACCGGGTTCATGACACTTCCTCTCACTTTGGGACGGCGTCCTAAGCGACGACTACGACCGGCTTTACCTAAACTTAGGTTACGATCCTCGCTATTCCCGACCTGGCCAATAGTGGCATAGCAGTTCCGCCGCACCAGGCGAACCTCCGTGGAGGGTAACTTCAGGGTGACATAGTTCCCTTCTTTGGCGACGACTTGGGCGCTAACCCCAGCCGCGCGGACGATTTGACCGCCTTTTCCGGGTACCAGTTCCACGTTATGCACGCTGGTTCCTAGAGGGATATTGCTCAGAGGTAAAGCGTTGCCAACTTCAATGGGAGCATCGGGTCCAGAAATTACAGACGCCCCCACTTCTAAACCAGCCGGATGCAGAATATAGCGTTTTTCGCCATCCTGATAGTAAAGCAGGGCAATCCGGGCATTGCGGTTGGGGTCATATTCAATGGCTGCTACTTTAGCCGGAATATTGTGCTTGCTCCGGTGAAAGTCGATGATGCGGTAGAGGCGCTTGTGTCCACCACCACGACGCCGACTGGTAATCACGCCCCTATTATTGCGACCTTTAGGACGGTGATTGGATGTAGTTAGTGATTTTTCGGGTTCACTGCGGGTAATCTCAGCAAAGTCTGAGATGGTCACCTGGCGGGTACTAGGTGTGTAGGGTCTATAACTACGAGTTCCCATAAAACTATCCTTTATTTGTCTTTCGTTATTGAAAACTCTTTCACTCGCTCAGGGCGGGTTTAGTTACATCTGGGTTAGGTAAGAAACGATAGTACTCAAACCCGCCCCTACATAAAACCAGATCCCTTGAGCCTAGCGCGTTGGGTCAACCTTGTTTTATACCTCTGGGAACAGCGTAATCGAGTCTCCAGAAGCTAAGGTGACAATTGCCCGTTTGTACTGGGGCTTGTAGCCGACAAATTTGCCGACGCGACGCTTTCTGCGAGGTGGCATTAAGGTGTTGACACCAGTAACTTTTACATCAAAAAGGCTTTCTATTGCCGCTTTGATTTCAGGTTTAGTGGCTTTGGGAACAACATCAAAGACGTATTTGTTATCTTCTAAGAGCAACGTGGCTTTTTCAGTAACAATTGGGCGAATCACCATGTCTGCCAATTCGCCGGGGTTGGATTTAATCACTGTAAACCTCCTGGATTGTGGCAAGGGCTGTATTGGTGGTGACGATTTTGTCCGCTTCTAATACGTCGTAGATATTTAAGCTGTTTGCATAAATTAGCTTAAGGCTTGGTACATTACGCGCTGACAAATAAACCTGCTGTTCCGGTTGGGGTAGAATTAACAGGACTTTTTGATTTGGATCAATTCCCCAACGCGCGATCGCCTCTAGCAAGTCTTTGGTTTTAGGACGGGTCAATTGATCGGCAAAATCTTCGACGACAATCAGATCCGCAGATCGACTCTGCAATGCTGTTCGCAGTGCCAAGCGCCGCTCTTTGCGGTTCATCTTCAGGCTATAGTCTCTGGGCTTAGGACCAAAGATGACGCCCCCGCCTCGCCACAAGGGTGAGCGGTTTGAGCCAGCCCGAGCGCGACCGGTGCCTTTTTGCCGCCACGGTTTACGTCCGCCACCTCTAACTTCAGCGCGGGTTTTTGTTGATGCTGTTCCTTGACGAGCATTAGCCTTTTGTCTAACTAATGCTCGATGAACAATGTGAGACGCACTATCTTCTTTAGCAACTTTCAGCTCTAGGGTTGCTTGTCCCACTTCTTCCCCTTGCCAGTTTCGTACTATACAATCGACCATAGTTTTTAGTCCTTAGTCTTTATTCTGGTTGTTCAAGATTCATCAGTGGGCATCAACAATGAGCCATGAACCCTGAATAACTATTTCCCGACTTTATTTGTGGGTGCAATGTTTAAAAGCGCTCCTGGCTTACCGGGAACTGCCCCTTTAATAATCAGCAGGTTTCGCTCTGCGTCTACGCGCACCACCTGTAATTTGCGAATGGTCTGACGTTTACCGCCATAACGACCCGCCATTTTCTTCCCAGGGAAGGTACGACCGGGCGTTGTTCCTGCGCCAGTGGAACCGGGTAAGCGGTGGTTTTTGGAACCATGCGCCATGGGTCCGCGCTTAAAGTTATGGCGTTTTTGATAGCCAGCAAAACCACGACCAATGGTCTTTCCAGAGATATCGACCAGTTGACCCGCACTAAATATTTCTACGTTTACAACTTGACCAAGTTGGAATTCGTCGTCTGTGCTATCTAGGCGATATTCACGCAGGTGACGTAAGGGGGGAGCCTCGGACTTGGCTAAATGCCCCTTTTCTGGCTTATTAACTGCCTTTTCTTTAACTTCGTGATAGCCCAGTTGCACAGCACTGTAGCCATCCGTTTGCTTGGTTTTGATTTGAGTCACCCGACAAGGACCCGCTTGAACGACTGTGACAGGAAGGGCGCGTCCTTCCTCGTCAAAGACTTGGGTCATGCCGAGTTTCGTGCCGAGGATACCGACAGACACTGGCTTCTCCTTTCTAGACGGTACAGCGAGGCAAATTTGGCGTGGATTCACTTGTGAATCCGCTAGTGCCTCAGCAGGTTATCTTCCTGACTAATCGACAGGGATTTCCTCGATTGAGGTTCATTCTTGCCTGGTTAGTTGTGGAAATTTGGGTTAGTACTGACTAACCGCGTCGCCTTTGAACGCTGGGACTTAAGGTGTTATCTCCTTAGTATCCCCACGAGGCGCAGTGCAAGTGCCAAAGGTCAGAAGCTGCCAGTACAAGAGCTATCTGGCTTTTTTATCTGAGTTCACTCTAGTTCTACAGTAGAACTAGCATACCTCAACTTGGTGGTTTGACTTGATAAATCCAAGACCACAGCTTCTGTTGACCTAAGTTGCGATCGAGTAAGTTCGCGATCGCGCAACTGGCAATTTGGTCACAATTGCTCATTATAGAATAATTCCTTGGCTTTGTCTAGGAAATTGGCTACAATTTTATCCATCCGAGCCAGCTCACCTCGAAAGCCGCACGCTCATTCACAATCCGGGGAACCCGCCAACCCGCCATGCAGCTGGTCTAAGCCTCCACCTTAAATGGTACGCTCAAAAGCTGGACAATTAATTTGTGGAACAGGTGTAAGGGAGTGATTCCAGACTTCGACGAAAACGGCAATCTACCACCAGGAGTGCATTTTTGCGAATGGGAGGAATTTGTAGAACGATTTGGAACCAATGCGCTTAGGTTGCGTTTAATACGGGGACTGCAAATGGCAATGGAGCAGCTAAAAGCAGCAGGTTGCCGGACAATGTATATCAATGGCAGCTTTGTTACCATCAAAGCAGACCCAGGGGATTTCGATGCCTGTTGGGATAGAGAAGAGGTAGATATAGACTATCTCAGAATTCATGCTCCTCGATTACTGAATCATTATGACCGTGCTGGACAGAAAGCTAAATATGGAGGTGAAATCTTTCCATCCGACCAACCCATCGGCAATTACGGAATGGATTCTTTTGAATTATTTCAGCAAGATAGAAAGTACAATAAAAAAGGGATTATTGCCATAGATTTAGTGAGGTGGAACTTATGATTAAAGATGAAAAAGAGTATACAGTTACTCAGGGGCTTATCGGAGAATTTGAAAAATCTATAGCCGCAACAGAGAGGGATGAAGCCAGGAAAACAAATGACCCTGACGGCTGGGAGCTGATGAGAAGTTCATTACAATCTCATCTCGATAAATTAAAAGCAGAAATCGCTGAATATGAAAGACTTACATCCCACGATCGCCACAGCCCTATCGTACTGAAGCTCGACGATCTTGACTATTTCCCGCAAGTTTTAATTAAAGCGCGTATGGCGGCTAAACTCAGCCATCAAGAACTAGCGAACTTAGCTGGACTGACGGAAGAGCAAATCAAACGCTATGAAGGTAATGATTACGAAGATGCCAGTTTCCTGGATGTCAGATTTGTGATTGATGCCCTAGATATTAAAATTCAAAACGGGGAGTTTTTAATTCCTTTAGATACGCTGATAAGAACCCCAATTACTAAAGAAGAATTGCTAACGTCTCATACAAGAAATCTGGATTGATTGTTTAGTTTGGTAAAGTTAAATTTTTAAGGTTATCTTCTATGAAGCTGCGTGATTGGTTTAAATATTCAGACAGGGAAAAGCCTCCTTACAATCCTACGGCTGGTACTTCAATAACTGTTGAAAGTTTTTGGCGACTATTCCCAATATAGAGATATTAAGCTATATGCTTTAGCTCGATTAATGGGAGCGTCAACAATTCCCGAAACGCCAAGAGCTGGCTGGAATTTCTGTGTTGATGCTGTTGGAAATTGTTTATGTTCAATTGCTGGTATCCTGGAAAGTTAATTGGACTTTGGGCAAAAGGCTGTAATCGGGCGATGCTCAACCTCAGACACTATCTCCCACTTGTCAGACGTACCTAAATAGAACCCCTGAGTTGTCCCCACCCAAACCAATTCCGACTCATCACCCGGAATTGCCAACAGCGATCGCCACACCAAATCTGCCCAACCCAATTAGTGCGATAAGTTAAAATGAGGCTGAATACTTTGGCAAATATTTAAATTCAGAGAATGCAGATTAGCGTTGAAGTCTCAGATGAGTTGGCACTCCGATTGAGTCCACTGCAAGATCAGTTGCCGCAGATTTTAGAACTAGGGTTGCGGGAATGGAATGGGGATGCTCAATCTGGATTTTCTGGACTGACAGACGTTTTGGAGTTTTTGGCAAATCTGCCAATTCCAGAGGAAATTTTGGCACTGAAGCCATCTCCGGTGTTGCAGCAGCACATTGAACACCTGCTAGAAAAGAATCGGACAATCGGGTTAACAGCCCAAGAGGAGCGATTGTGGCAGCAGTATGAATATGTTGAACATTTGGTACGGATAGCTAAGGCGAAGGCATTGCTGAAGCTTAAGGCAACATAAAGGATGAGCAAAGCTTATGTTTCTGCGGCAGTCAGACGCTTAGTCTATGAACGTGCTAACCATGCTTGTGAGTATTGCTTAATGCCTGAAATTGCGGTTCTGGTGTCCCATGAAATCGATCATGTGATTGCCGAAAAGCATTGTGGACAAACGGATGAAAATAATTTGGCGTTAGCCTGTACGATTTGCAATAAGTACAAGGGGAGTGATTTGGCTTCGATTGATCCTAGTAATGGAGAAATTGTCAGGTTATATCATCCTCGTTGCGATCACTGGCGTGAGCATTTCCAACTAGAAGAGGGCGAAATTATGCCCCTAACTTCGATTGGACGGGTGACAGTACGCTTGTTACAGATGAATCGTCCTGAGCGGGTGGAGGAACGGAAGTTGCTGTCACAAGCAAATGTTTTGAATGTACCTGAATCTTGAAGCGATCGCCTAATCTCACCCACCTTACCCAACCTGACGCTGACTGTTGAGATATTGGTGAGTGCGCTGCGTAATTCTGAACTGACTGAACCTCTGAAAACTCAAGTTTTAATGAAAATTGACACTATACTATATAAGGGGCATTCTGTGATCAGAATTACCATTCCATCTCAAGCTAAGGTGTCATTCGTCGGAGAAATAGCTTTTACGAGGGAGAACTCTTCTACGGTAGAAGCAAAAGAACCAAAAGTAATTGCTGCCCATGAGCGTTTTCAGAAGTAAAAATTGCCATAAAATATGATTTTATACTCTACCTTCACGTTGAATCGGCTTAATTATATAGAAAATATTTAGGGGCGCACGTCGGTGCGCCCCTACGAATCATGTTTGTAATGCTCACTATTTTTTGGCTAGATCAGGAATAACTAACATAAAAAGAATACCGAACACAATAACCGCAATAGCTTGTTCTGTGGTCAGTAGATTGGGTCTTACCAGATACAAGACAGCAAAGGCAAGCAACCCAATTGTTAGATTCCGAGACATCAGTCCGGGCGCTACTAGGGTGGCAATGATGCAAAACGCGATTATCGCAATGGCTACTTCCATGATTCCTGTTTCCTTGTTTCGGGTAATTACAGGGCGTTTAGCAAGGCAGAAAGCCCAACCGATCGCCTACTATCAATCAGCCTTTACCTGTGACCCGATTCCTCATGGACAAGCCCTGCCTGTTTCTGTCGGGCTGGCTTGTGTACAGATCTCCCTGTACGCCACAGGGTACGAGTTAACTCTAAACTATCTCAAAACGGCTCATAAGTCAGTAGTGAGTAACTGCTCATCTTGACTTTACGCGATCGCACCCCCCCGAAAACACGTCTATCCCCTACCCCAATAAGGCTTTCCCTGACTCCGAGTCCGGGTAAACTTGTGTTAAAATATTAAAAGAAAGTAGCACATTTTAGCAACTATTTGGGTTAAACATAGCGGTTTAGCTCACTTTTTGCGCTTTTTTTGCCTAAATCCTGAATTTTTATGGAGTTTTTCGTTCTATGAGTACCTCCCAGGAGCGGATTGTCCCGACAAATCTTCGCAACGAAATGTCTAGGTCATACCTAGAATATGCCATGAGCGTCATCGTGGGTCGGGCGCTACCCGATGCGAGGGATGGACTCAAGCCAGTACACCGGCGGATTCTCTATGCAATGCATGAACTGGGACTCAGCCCAGATCGCCCCTTCCGGAAATGCGCCCGTGTTGTGGGTGAAGTCTTAGGGAAATATCACCCCCACGGCGATACAGCGGTTTACGATGCCTTAGTTCGCATGGCGCAGGATTTCTCCATGCGATCGCCCCTAATTAACGGACATGGTAACTTTGGCTCGGTGGATAATGACCCACCAGCGGCAATGCGTTACACAGAATGCCGCTTGCAATCCTTAGCCACAGATGCCCTACTCCGGGACATTGAGTCAGAAACCGTCGATTTCCTGGATAACTTCGATGGATCACAACAAGAACCCATCGTTCTCCCCGCCCGGGTTCCCCAGATACTCCTAAATGGATCATCGGGTATTGCCGTTGGTATGGCAACCAATATCCCTCCCCATAATTTGGGTGAATTGGTGGATGGCTTAGTCGCCCTCATCCATAACCCAGAAATCACCGAAAAAGAATTGATGCGGTATATTCCCGCCCCTGACTTTCCCACCGGCGGTCAAATCTTGGGCAGATCTGGCATCAAAGACGCCTACACCACCGGGCGCGGCTCAATCACCATGCGGGGTGTGGCGCAAGTTGAAACCATAGAACACCGGGGACGCCCTGATAAAGAAGCGATTATTGTCACCGAATTGCCCTACCAAACCAATAAAGCGGCACTGATTGAAAAAATTGCCGAACTGGTTAATGATAAGCGCATTGAAGGCATTTCCGATATTCGGGATGAAAGCGATCGCCAGGGAATGCGGATAGTGATTGAACTGAAGCGGGATGCCTATCCCCGTGTGGTTCTCAACAATCTCTACAAGCAAACTCCCATCCAAAGCAATTTTGGTGCCAACATGCTGGCATTAGTTGGGAATGAACCCCAACTATTGACCATCAAACAGTTCCTCGAAGTCTTCCTCGAGTTCCGCATTGAAACAATTACCCGGCGTACCCAATACGAACTTCGCAAAGCCGAGGAACGGGATCATCTGTTGCAAGGGTTACTCATTGCCCTGGATAACTTAGATGCGGTAATCGCTGTAATTCGGGCTGCTGCTGATACGGCGATAGCCAAGAGTCAATTAATTGACCAATTTGGACTTTCCGAAGCTCAAGCTGATGCCATTTTGCAAATGCAACTGCGACGCTTGACGGCATTAGAAGCCCAGAAAATTCAAGCGGAACATGAAGAGTTACAAGTTCGCATTGCGGATCTGCAAGATATTCTGGCGAATCGACAGCGCATCCTAGAAATTATCGAAACCGAAGCGCTTCAGATCAAAACTACCCATGGTACACCTCGCCGCACGGTGATTCAAGAGGTGGAAGGGGAACTGGATGATATTGACCTAATCGCCAATGAAAAAGCGATAATTTTAGTCACGGAACAAGGGTATATCAAACGGATGCCCATTCACTCCTTTGCTGCCCAATCTCGGGCAACCCGGGGCAAAGCCGCCGCCCGGATTAAGGAGGATGACGGGGTTGAGCATTTCCTGAGTTGCTGTGATCACGACACCCTACTATTTTTTAGCGATCGCGGTGTGGTTTACTCCCTACGCGCCTACCAAATCCCCGCCACATCTCGTACCGCCAGAGGGGTACCGATCGTGCAAATGCTGCCGATTCCCCACAATGAAAAAATTACCTCGGTTGTACCGGTTAGTGAGTTCACCGATGATGTGTATTTGGTGATGTTAACCCGCAAAGGGTATATCAAAAAAACGGCGTTGGATGCCTTTAGTAATATTCGGGCAAATGGTTTAATTGCCATTTCTCTAGGTGAGGGCGATCAACTGCGCTGGGTGCGTCTATGCCGAGCTGAAGATAGTATTATCATTGGTTCGAGTAAGGGCATGGCAATTCATTTTAAAGCCGATCATGACCAACTCCGTCCCCTGGGTCGGGCTACACGGGGGGTTAAGGCGATGAAGTTGCGCTCTAAGGATGAGTTGATCAGTATGGATATTCTCCCGGCTCAAGTTGTGGAGAGACTGATTGCTACAGCCGATGAAGAGGCGGAAATGGAAGACGATACCAGCAGCAGTGATGAACTCAATGGGGAAGACGATACCAGCAGCAGTGATGAACTCAATGGGGAAGAGATTCACGAAACCGCCGGTCAAGGACCCTGGGTTTTGGTGGTTACCACAGGGGGTTTAGGCAAGCGAGTGCCAGTGTCTCAATTCCGACTGCAAAATCGCGCCGGAATGGGATTAGTGACGATTAAGTTCCGCCATAGCAAAGATAAACTCGCTGCGTTGCGGGTGGTGAATGAAGGGGATGAATTGATGGTGGTGACGATGCGAGGCATTATTATTCGCCAAGCCATTGATGCCATTTCCCCTCAATCCCGAATGGCGACAGGGATACGAGTACAACGCTTAGATGAGGAGGATGCGATCGCAGCGGTGGCGTTAGTTCCTCTATCTGGTTCGGAGGAAGAAGCTGAAGCATTGGATGAAGCGTTGTAGCCTCCATTAGGAAACAGGAAACAGCTGGTGCGATCGCTGTTTTCTACCTCTAATACCAAATCCGCCTTTGGAACCCCTTTTTTGCCCTGGCGACTAGAAGTCGCAGCTACACAAACAAAGTCCGCCTGCGCGGACTAGCTTATAAAGGGGGTGGCTAACCCGGATTTGGTATAAGAGAGAAAAACCTGAACTATAGCAACCGCCATAGCTGTTAGGACACATCATTTATGTAGAGACGTTGCATGCAACGTCTCTACAAGGGTGCCTTTGTCCTAATCGATGTGTCTACTATAAATTTATTAATTTTGCTGGAAATGCTAAAACAACAGCAGCACTTCCGATTGACTGGCTGAGTGATTTCCTCATCTTGGTGATTCTCTGTGGAGTTGCACTGAATTCAAGTTTCAGTTGCCTTGCTCCCCATTCACTATCTTAGGAAATATCAGCGTCTAAATGGTGTGCTGCTGCTGTTTTTAGATGAGACAGATCGGTTGATTTAGCCAGCGTTTTTACCTCTTGATTTCAATCTAAACGTTGCTTTTGTATCTGTCCGGTGAAGCTTTATTTGCTTCATAGTTCTACTTTACCACTTTTGATTTAAAGGACAAGGGAATGATACGTAAGTTTACTTTTATGGGGAGAAATGTTAACTTAGATTACTGTGTTCACGATTCAGATATCCTTGAATTTAATCTAGGATCAGAGTTTTCCTTCTAGCGATCGCACACACAAAGCAGAGGGCGATACGATCAAATTGAATGGATGAGAATTGTTAATTAATGCCAGAGAGTCGCCCCTACCAAAATTGAAATGCACTTGGAGCGTTTTCTGTATTAGTCTTGGCTGGAAATGCTAAAACAACAGCAGCACTTCCGATTGACTAGCTGAGCGATTTCCTCATCTTGATGATTCTCTGTGGAGTTGCACTGAATTCAAGTTTCAGTTGCCTTGCTCCCCATTCACTATCTTAGGAAATATCAGCGTCTAAATGGTGTGCTGCTGTTGTTTTTAGATGAGACAGATCAGTTGATTTAGCCAGCGTTTTTACCTCTTGATTTAAATCTAAACGTTGCTTTTGTATCTGTCCGGTGAAGCTTTATTTGCTTCATATTTTTACTTTAGCACTCTCAAATTGAAAAACCAGTAAATGATATGTAAGTTAACATTTCTCCGGAAAATATTAACTTAGGTTACGATTATGGGCGGCGATTGAGAGGAGGCAATCATCCGAGACAAAGTTAAAACAGGATTAATTTGAGCCGTTGAGTCTTTGGATTCAGCGAAAATACTTAGAAGCGTTTTGCCCAGCATCTGATCGAATAAAGGCAGAAGGTTCCAAGACAGATAGTAGAAGGGATTTATCCGGATGTTCATTAGGCTGTACTCATATACCGATCCCCCCTGCATTGGCAAGTGGCTAGAGGATGGGGTTAGGATAACAAGAGGAGATTTTTACAAAAGTTAATTTACATGATAGATAGGGTAACAACGATGTCGAACGATGTTGAGGCGAAGGCTAAGGAAATCCGCCTACTGCTTTACTTGTGGGATCTGGGGGGTTCGGATGTTAAGAGGGGTGAATTGACTAAACGACTGAAACGGAAGAAGGAGACAGCCGCCGATTATCAGGATAGTTATCAGCAGTTAGAAGATAAGGGTGCGATCGCGCTTTCTCGGTATAAAGTCTCTCTGGTACAGCCGAAGGGACTTCAGATGCTGGAAGAGGGGTTGAAGAGTGAGGCGTTTGAGTTTGAGAGTCAGATTGGCGCGAAAACCGCGAATGCGTTACTTAAATGGATTCGAGAACAAGGTATATCGGCGGGTACAGTTAGTGATGGCGCTGTTACAGCCGGGAAGACTGGGGAGAGTGCGATTGAGCAAAGCTCAGCGCCAAAGGCGATCGCGTCTTATGATCAGTTTAAGCAGGTGGCGCTGGATATCTACGATCAGCTTAACCGCGACAATAACCTAGATTATATGGTACCGATTTATCGGATACGGCGGACAATTAGCGATCGCGTCTCTCGTTCCCAGTTCAACGACTGGATGCTGGAAATGCAGGCGAATGACATCTTCCAGCTAATGGGGGGAGAGGTTTTAAACGTTACCCCTGATCAATTAGAGGACTCAATTACTCCGCCAGTCGGAAAATTGCGTTACTTTGCCAAGCTTGTGAATGCTGAAGCCTAATTGAAACCACTTGCTGTTTGTTCCTTCACCTGAATGATCATGACTGATTTATCCGTTTCACCGATTGAAGAAATCAATGCTGCTATCGAAGACTACAATCCGTTCAACAGTGCAGCCATTGATAAAGTCCAAAGTGTTTGGGGTAAAGGATTCCCTGATTTAAATACTCTCAATGCTCACGCTTCTCAAAAAGTTTTGGAGGTAATCAAGCAGGTTAAAACCAGCTCAGATAGTAAAGATAAGGTAGCCACTTTAGTTGTGACTGGCGATATCGGTTCAGGGAAAAGTCAACTCATTGGTCGCCTGCGCCGTCGTGTCATTGGTGATGGTAGTGCTGTATTTATCTATGTTAACACGGGCAAGTATGGTGACTTAAATCTGTTGAGACATCAATTTCTACAAACGTTGGTGGAAAACTTGGCGCGAATTGGCAGTCAAGGCGTTACACAATGGCAGGAAGTGGCGGCGGCTATGGCAAATGCCAGTAATTCCAGTGGTCAGAAAACTGCCGCAGCAACAATCGTTAATAATTTTGATAAAGCCTATGCCAAAGCTTTACAAAATAACCAAAATCTGATAAAGAAATTGAGTACCCAGATTCTCAAAATCAAGCCGGATGCTGACCCATATATTCTCAGGGCGATTTTGTGGACTCTTTCAGAAATGTATGCCCCCTATGCCATTGAATGGTTAGCTGGTAATGAGCTAGATCAAGAAACGGCTAACTCTATGGGTTTGCCAACCAATGCTGGTAAGACATCTCAAGAACAAGAAGCAGAAGCTCTGGGTAATATACAACAAATCTTGCGGTTAGTGAGTGACCATAAAGCTGTGCTGATTTGTTTTGATGAATTGGAAACCCAAGGAATATTATCTGAAGATGGGTTTACTAAAGCACAGGTAATTGTCCGCTTAGTTAAAGACCTTTACGATAATCTAGAACAGTCAGATATTGGCAAAGGTATAGTAATGTTGACGGTAATGTTCCAGTCAACTTGGTATGCCGAAATATCTTCTAATATCTATCAAACTGGTACTGGTGGTAGCGTGAGAGATCGGTTGTCAACTGCTACTCAAGGAAACCCAATAAGTTTAAAACCTCTTAATAGCCAATCTCTTGTTGATTTAGTTGCCTTGTGGTTGCAAAAAGAGCTATATGAGCCTCGCGGTTTAAAACCTCATGATCCAGTTTATCCGTTTACAGAAAGCCAACTCAGAGATATTGGCAAAAATAAGCCGACTGTACGGGAAGCTTTAGATTGGTGTGCTAAGAATTATCGCCCCAATGTTCCTATATCACTAGAAGAGAGATTTAAAAGAGCTGTTAAAGCCTCAAAAGAGGCAGACATGGGAGATTATTTAGAGGACAATGATAAAATTGCTGATGCTCTACGTTTTGGCTTTGAGCAGTTGATAGGTGAAACATTGGAAGGGGAAACATTAACCGGGCAAAAATTACGGCAACTAACAATTGAAAGCGTTGATACTGATATCCAAGTCGTCAACTCAAAGGCTACTCCCAAGAATCTATCCAACCAAGGTTACATTAATTTTAAGGTTGTTGGCAATGAAGATGACAAAAATTTTGTCATTGGTGTAGCCGTGATTCAAAAAGGCAACGCGGCTGCACTAGGAGCGGGATTAAGGCGCTTAACGGCATACGAACGGTTTGGTTTAACTCGCGGTTGTTTAGTTCGCTCGAAAAACAAAAAAATTAACAATCGAGTACAGGCTTATAAGTTACTGGAGAAACTCATATCTAAAGCTCAGGGAGGAGAATGGGCGTATCTGGAAGCTGAACAGATTAGACCTCTGATTGACCTGTATTCTGTTTATCAAAACTGTGAGACATATCAGCTTACTCAAAAGCAGGTGGTAGAATTTTTAAAACCCCAAATTTTAGAGAATCCGCTACTGCGAGAAATCCTCAGCGATCCTTCTGGTGAAATTGATGCAGAGACTATCGAGGATGAAGAACTCTTTGGAACACTGTTCGATGAATCTAGCGCTGATGATACAGCCGATGATGACGACCTAAATGACCTATTCGTAGCATAGGAACATAAATTATGCTGCCAATCGCCCTACGTCTACCCGCCCCAGATATCGAAGCCTTAATCGAAGGACGCTCAATCGCCATTATCCCTCGAATATTCGTGAATCCGGGACGACAATTTGCTCTCTATCCCTCAGATACATCCAGTAACGCTCTGCCTATTGAACAATATTATCGCTCTAATTTTATCCCCAACGCCCAAAAAACTCTGGCTGAACTCGGTTCTGAAACCGTTCTAATTAAAGCCTGGGCAAAATGCGAACGTTGTCAAGTCTTGGATGATTCAGAATCCCTTGATTTCTTATCTCACTTAACCGTATGGACAAAAGCCGGATTAGAGGAAACTCGTGTAAAACGGGGTCATATTTTTTTAGCTTACCTGCGGGTTTATCGACTTCCGCAACCGATTGAAATTCCTGTACATCCGAGTCCCCGATTTATTCCTCTCCCCCAACCTTTAACCGTTACTCAAGACACACCCGTTTTGAGTCAAACCTTCTTTGAACAGCGCTGTCGCCAGATGGAAAAACGACAGCCGCCTCAGCATCCGGAATTGGAAGAATTACAGAGTGCGATCGCGTCATTATCAAACAATAATCTAGCGGCTAAAGAACTCGACCAAGATATCAAACAATTCTTAGGTTGGAGTAGCCAATCAATCGGGACATTTGACTCTGATTTCATCTGGATTAAAACAATCGCCGAAGTGGGTAACTCTAGCGATGGTCATACATTTGAAAAACTGGTACGGAAAAGCTTACTGAAGCTAGGATTTACCAACTCTAGCACAAATCCCCAAATTAGCCTTGACCCTGAAGCAACCGGAGGGGCGGGCGGTTTAGATTTTTATTGTGAAACGCCCTATCCGGTTGTCGGAGAGTGTAAATCAACAAAGAGTGAAAGAGTACCCGATGGAACACCCGCCCAACTGATTAAATTGGGGTATAAACATTTGCAAAACCACTTTGATGATTGTCTTAAATTAATCGTAGCAGGGGGTGAACTGACAAAACCTGCTTTAAAAACAGCACAGGGAAATAAAATAAGCGTGATTCGTCCAGAAACTCTCCAACATCTTGTGGAATTGCAAGCCCAGCATAAGGGTGCGATAGACTTACTGAAACTCAAAGCCTGCTTGCAAGATGCCTATGGATTAGCCGATGATAAAATTGAGCAATAAGCTGCTACGCAGCTTAATTGTATAATATAAAGACAAGGTAAAGAGCGCGGTCGCCAGGATATGCCAGCTAAAAATCATCTGTCTCAAGAGCAGAAAGAAAGACTGATTAAACTCCTAAAGGAAGCTAATGAGTAT
>NZ_JAVKEW010000274.1:0-30897 GCF_040226375.1 Coleofasciculus sp. G2-EDA-02
TCGTTTCGCAGCTTGCGTTCGGTTCTTCGTAGCGGGGATTGCTCCGTACTAGAATGATTCGTTGCATAGATGGTGATTCTTACTCACAAATTTATTCTATCAGTTTGACGGCAGCTAAAGCTGCGTTGTCGCTTGGACGCCTCGATCTTTTAAGTCGGGGCGTCCAAGCTCCGGTTATTTACGTGTGAGCGTCTCAGTGACGACACTTTTCCAGATGTTTTCGCTTCACTCATGCTTCGCTGTCCTCACTACCTTACACTGAAAACTCGCGAGCCATGCCATCGAAGGTCGTGAAGGGTCAAAACTCAAAACTATGTGACACCAATCCGGGTTAGGATCAATTTTACTTTGAATTTTGTCTATTGTGAATGATGCTTATGAAGCGCTACTTATCCCGTCTTGTTGCCCTTGTCCTCGTGGTTGCGATCGCGCTAACGGGGTGTTCGTCGAGCAGTACTGGTTTGGTTGGCAATTATAGCCAAGACACTCTAACCGCCTTGGACTCATTGAGAGCGGCTATTGAAATACCAGACGATGCGCCTGATAAGTCAGAGGCTCAGTCAAAAGCGCGTCAAAGCATTAATGAGTATATTTCGCGCTATCGTCGAGATAGCTCTGTCGCTAGCCTAAGTTCGTTCTCCACGATGAGAACAGCCCTCAATTCTCTAGCAGGTTACTATAGTTCCTATCCCAATCGTCCCTTACCCCAGAAGCTCAAAGATCGTCTAGAGCAAGAATTCCGGCAGGTGGAACGAGCGATAAGACGTGGAGCTTAACCTGATTTAAGGGGAGATGGGAAGATGGGGTGATGAGTTGTTCCAGACGTAGCATGCTACGTCTGGAACAGTCAGGGCGGGTTTTGTAGAAACGTTACCATCAATAGCCATAAGAAAATTCCTAAACCCACCCCTACACATTCACGCGCCATGCCCTCAAACGCCGTGAAGGGTCAAAATTTCCTCCCCTATCTCATCCATAAAGATAACCTGAGCGCCATTTCCGGAAACAGGACATAATGCTCAGAACTACAAAATAACGTTCTTAACTGTGTCTGGGATAATTTGTCGATTCGTTCGATTGTCTGTTAATACTAAAGACACCCACTTGATCAACCCCGCCTTTCCTTCGGAGAAGATGGGGATACCCGCGATTAATGTTGTTCTTTTGTGTTTTTTGTAGGAATGTCCAACAGTCTTGTCCCTAGGGGATGGCATTGGCGATATTATTATCGCTCACTGGTTGCAGCCTTGTTGACAAGTAGTGTAATCACTCAGGGCTATGCGGCTCAAACGGCGCAGGCTCAAACGGCTGGCTATTGCCACTTTACGGATGATGCGATCGCGCAAAAAGAAAGCCTTCGCCTGGGTGCGATCAAAGGGAACCCAGATTTTGATAAGCGCTATAAAGCCATCGTCAAGCAACATGCTGATGTTTTGCGCCAATGTCGCTCTCGCACCTTCCCCCAAGATCAAGCGATATGGCTACGCCTATATGCCTGTGATGTTCGCACGGGTGCGATTGACGAGATTCTTGACCGTATTGTAAATCGAGGCTACAACAAGGTTTATGTGGAAGTCTTTTCTGATGGTCAAGTCTTGCTCCCCGCCTCAGACAACCCCACCCCCTGGCCCCCAGTCGTGCGAACACCAGGATATGAACGTGTGGATTTATTAGCCCAGACTATTCAAAAAGGGCATGAACGGGGATTGCGGGTTGATGCTTGGATGTTCTCGATGAACTTCGGTTACACTTATGCCCAGCGTATGGATAGGCAAGGTGTCCTAGCTCGCAATGGTCGAGGTCAAACCAGCTTATCCTTTGTTCACGACCAGTCCCAAGTCTTTATCGATCCCTATAATAATCAAGCTAAAACGGATTACTACCAACTGGTTCAGGCAGTGACGAAACGTCGCCCTGATGGTATGTTATTTGACTATATTCGTTATCCTCGTGGTAGCGGCTCAGATTCGGTTGCCACTAAGGTTAAAGACTTATGGATATATAGTGAAGCTTCCCAACAAGCCTTATATAATCGCGCTCTCAACAATCAAGGACGTGAACTGATTCAACGCTACGTGCAAGATGGTTCAATTAGTACGAAAGATGTAGAATCAGTCAAGATACGTTATCCCAACGAACCCACACCGATGTGGCAAGGTCGATCGCCCTCCGAGGCAGATAGCACATCCGCCCTAAACTGGCAATTGTGGCAGCTTAGCGTTGCTCATGCAGCTCAAGGGGTGTTAGATTTTCTGTCCATGGCGACATTACCCGCTCAGCGTGCTGGAATCAAAGCCGGAGCTGTATTTTTTCCCGACGGTAATCAAGTTGTTGGTCAAGGAGGGTATGATTCCCGACTGCAGCCTTGGGATCATTTTGCCCCAACTTTAGAGTGGCATCCCATGGTTTATGGTGTTTGTGGTCACACAGGTTGTATCGAGAACTTAGTCCGACGAGTTGTGGATCGGGCGCCGATGAATACCAAAATAATACCAGCCCTAGCGGGAACCTGGGGTAAATCTGTCAGCAATCGCCCCTCTCTAGAAAAGCAGATGGAAGCAATCCGTCAGCGAATTCCTGGTATTAGTAGCGTGAGTCATTTTGCCTTTTCCTGGCAAGAGCCAGAATTTGACCGCGATCGCAAGTTCTGTCGGCTACAGTAAAGCAAGAGGAGGCGATTGAAATCGCTGCTATACAGACTTTCGTCCGCCTGCGCGGACTAGGTTATAACGGCGGTAGCGTTCCCCGGATTTAGTATTATGTAGGATTTGAAATACAAGTAGCCCATGACTAACCTAAAAACTCCCGGCTATGTCTTGATTGTCGATGATCAACCCAACAATTTGCGTCTGTTATCGACAACTCTAAGCGAGGCGGGATATAAGGTGAGAAATGCTATTAGCGCAAAAATGGCATTAATGGGTATCGAGAAGGCTCTGCCACAGCTAATTTTGCTAGATATTATGATGCCTCAAATGGATGGGTATCAACTATGTCAGCACTTAAAATCAGATGAACGAACCCAGCACATTCCCGTTATTTTTTTGAGCGCGTTGGATAATGAATGGGATAAGGTAAAAGCCTTTGAGGTGGGAGGCTCAGACTATATTACCAAGCCCTTTCATGTGCAAGAAGTGTTATCGCGGGTGAAGAACCAACTGACGATTGTCTGCCAGCAACAGCAAATTGTGGAGCAAAATTGGCAATTGCAGCAACAGAATCAACAACTTCAGCAACTCAACGGGGATCTAATCCGCTCGAATCAAGACTTGGAAGAATTTGCCCGCATTGCCTCTCATGATTTGCGATCGCCTCTGCAAACGATGAAGGCGTTTGGTCAGCTCTTTTGCCAAAAATACCAGGGTTTGTTGGATGACAAAGCTGATCATTACATGAATCGGATTTTAGAGGCAGGCGATCGCATGGAAAAGCTGATTCAAGATTTGCTTAACTATTCACGAGTTGAAACTCAGGGGGCAGAGTTTGAATCAACGGACTGCAATCAGGTGATCGAGTCCGTTTTGGCGAATTTAGACAGTGTGATTCAACAACGGGGTGCTGTGATTACCTGCAAACATTTACCTATTGTCATGGCAGATGGCATCCAACTGGTACAACTGTTTCAAAACTTAATCAGTAATGCCCTCAAATTTTGCTCCCCTGAGGTGGCACCAGAGATTAAAATTGCGGCAGAATTGCGCCAAAAAATTTCTCCATCAAGTTATGAGTCCGCTATTGTGCCGCCGATTCCGCCAGAACCCACTGAGTTTAATGAATGGGTGTTTAGGGTTCAGGATAATGGTATTGGCATAGAATCGGCATATTTTGAACGAATTTTTAAGGTGTTCCAACGTTTACATACCAATGAAGAATATCCAGGAACAGGGATTGGTTTATCGATTTGTCAGAAAATTGTGGAACATCACGACGGGCAAATTTGGGTCGAATCATCTCTGGGAGTAGGAACAACGTTTTATTTCACGATTCCGGCATTATTGACTTCGTAGAGGTGCAACAGAGCAGGGGGAGCAGGGGGAGCAGGGGGAGCAGGGGGAGCAGGGGGAGCAGGGGGAGCAGGGGAAGCAGGGGGATATAAACCGTTAACGTTAACTAAAACCATGCCCTTGAGCAAGGGCGTTGGGTCAAATATCCCCCATCCCCTCCTCAACCAGATTGGGTGCTGGCGCGTTATCGTGTGAGTAGTTCAACTGCCTCCTTCAATTCGAGCCAACAAACAGTTGGAGTTTCGAGTTATCAAGGAGTTGTTTAAGCTATTCCCCATCAGTTCAATTCATTACGAGTTGGTCATGGCTGATGTGGATCGAACCAGTGGTCGGCGAGCAGCTCGTTCTGGTGTTGGTTTTTCTCCGGTAATGGTAGGTCAGGGGAAGGTCTTAAAGTGGCTCTCCGAGTTGGCTCCGGTTAAAACTCACCAAGGATGGCAGCGCGATGGTAATGGAACTAGCCAATTAAGAAAATGGTTAGGGCTGTCTAAAGACAAGAACAAGTCATCCCAAGTCCCCGAAACCCATGCGGTTGATGGGGTGAGCTTGGCATCGTTTGAGTTTCTCCAATGGCAAGAGTGGTATTCCGGTTCCAACAAACATGGAAACTGGGAAGGTGATGTCCGAATCACACCCGCGCCGTTTGCGACAATTCGTAGACCACCTATGGTTCGCAGACAATTACACTTGTGCGTTCCATCAAAGGGTGGTAAGCGACGCAAGTATGGCGGTACAATCACTCGTCACGGGATCAGAAAAGGTGATAAGGTAATTGCGGAAAAAGCTGGAAAAGTTTATACAGGCTGGTGTTCCGGAGATACCCAAACACAGATTTCTGTTTCTAATTGCCATTGGAAACGAATTGGGCAGTTTACTGCTAAAAAAGTCCAGTTGTTGCAGCGAAGCACAGGTTTAATCGTTGTGCCTTCAACTGGATTGTCAAACCTGTCCACGTTGAGTGGAGCGGTTTGACCTCTATCCCCCTCCAAGTTGCTTACGCGCTACGCGCACGCAAGCGAACGCTGAACCTGGAGTCTCACGAGGTTTATGATGAGTGCTATGACTGAATCCGTCCTTCATCAACATACGATTAAGTCCCCCGATCGCTCCCAAGCCAGGGATCGTAACCGCCGCCTTGTTTGGAAAATCGCGATCGCTACATTGCTGTTGATGGCAGTAGGAAGTGCGACGCGGGTGATGAATGCTGGACTCGCTTGTCCCGATTGGCCCCTGTGCTACGGACAATTAGTGCCAAGTCAGCAAATGAATTTTCAAGTCTTTTTGGAATGGTTCCATCGCCTCGATGCTGCATTAATTGGCGTCAGTACGATCGCCCTAATGGGTTTGTCGTGGTGGGATCGCCGTTTTTTACCCAAGTGGCTGCCTTGGGCAACAACGTTTGCCTTTGGTTTAATTGTGTTTCAAGGCGTCTTGGGTGGCTTAACGGTTACCGAACTGTTACGGTTTGATATTGTGACGGCTCACTTGGGTACAGCCTTGTTGTTTTTCTCAACCTTACTGATTATTGGTACAGCCCTCATGCCTTACAAGGGTACAGGAGCGGTTGGACGCTTACCCTGGCTGGGTTTGACGGCAGCTATTTTGGTTTACTTACAAAGCTTGTTGGGGGGTTTGGTTGCTTCCCGTTGGGCATTACATCAATGCTTTGGCGCTTCTCAACTTTGCACCGTGATGAATAGTCACATTGCGGGTGTAGTTCCAGCTACGTTAGCCACCTTGACTCTTGTCATTGTGGCATGGCGCACACCTGCCCTCCATCCCCTGTTGCGACAGTTAGCCAATCTGGCTGGTGGATTAGTCATTTTACAGATTCTTCTGGGAGTGGCGACTTTCTGGTTACACCTACAGGTTGAACCCCTAACCGTGTCCCATCAAGCCGTAGGTGCGGCATTACTAGGAGATTTGCTTGTCTTTACCGTTTTGGCATTACGCGATCGCACCACTGGGCTAGCCGTGGCAAACTCCAGCCTATAGCATTGGGGAAGTCTTGAGCTTTGAGGTTTTGAGTTAACTCCTTCATCTGGCCCATCTCGTCTCCCCGTCACCAATGCCCCCCGCTCCCTTATGCCCCTACAGCATAAAAGTGACGATTGTGTCAAAGTGTACGTAGTGTTTCAACAAAAAGGAATTGGTGTTCAATGATTGGGACAACTGTATCCCGTCAACATGACAACGTTCGGCAAGTGATTCAGAGCTACTACCAACTCACAAAACCTCGTATCATTCCCCTGCTGTTGATTACGACAGCCGCCGGGATGTGGATGGCATCTGAGGGGCAAGTTGATCCCTTTTTGCTACTCATTACCCTGCTTGGAGGAACCTTAGCCGCTGCTTCGGCTCAATCCCTCAACTGCATTTATGATCGTGATATCGATTATGAGATGCTACGCACCCGTAACCGTCCGATTCCCTCAGGGCGGATACAGACTCGTGATGCCTTGTTATTTGCGATCGCCTTAGCCTCGGCATCGTTTACCCTATTGGCTGTATTTGCCAATCTTCTAGCCGCATTATTGGCAATGTCGGGCATTGTCTTCTACATGGGGATTTACACCCACTTACTCAAACGCCATACACCCCAGAACATCGTGATTGGCGGTGCTGCGGGTGCGATTCCAGCGCTGGTGGGTTGGGCGGCGGTGACGGGAGAGTTGAGTTTACCCGCCTGGTTACTGTTTGCTGTCGTCTTTTTGTGGACTCCTCCCCATTTCTGGGCGCTGGCTTTGATGATTCGCGAGGATTACGCCAAAGTCGGCATTCCCATGTTACCCGTAGTAGCAGGTGAAGAGTCTACAACCCGTCAAATCTGGGTTTACACGTTGTTAGTTGTCCCCGCGTCGCTGTTATTCATTTATCCGTTAGGGGTATCGGGTGTCGTTTATGGCGCGATCGCGCTGTTGTTGGGGAGTATTTTTCTGCAAAAAGCGTGGCAGTTATTACAAAACCCAACCAGTAACCAACTGGCTCGAGGACTGTTTAAATACTCTATTCTGTACATGATGCTTTTGTGTACTGGCATCGTGGTTGATAGTTTACCGATCACCCAGCAACTCTCGACAGCTTTAGCTGACAATTTACAAACTTTGGTGAGTTCTATCCCGTTTTTGCCGTTTCCGGTTTAAGGAAATTATAGAACTGTGGTAGAGACGTTCCACGCCTTACGTCTCTACCACCTGAACGGGTTAGTGAGATACTAGAAGAAGCCCCATTATTTTTCTGCCAAACAACGATAAAGTTTATATTTATATTCACCAGCCCATGACCCAGATAAGTGATCCCGAAAACAATGCTGCGCGTCTAAATCAACCTTAGTCCGAAAATCCACTAACCATAAATCGAAGGGGCGTGACAGTTCAGTTAAGGTTTTTTGCAAGAGTGCGATCGCGTCTGTATAGGTTCTCTTTTGGGGATCGCGATCGGCTAGGAAAAATTGAACCGAACCATTCCTATCCGATAACTGTTTAAATTCCCAAGCTAACCCCATCAGTCGTCCGGTTTGTCCATGATGCTTGTGAGTGGTGGCAATGAATATGGGAGATTGAGAAGCGTCTTGAATTACGGGTGCAAGTAAATCGGGACGGTGATTTTGTAAGTATCCTAAATTCCCAATTGCAGTAAATCCTCCGATTAATCCCATCAGCCAAATCATTGCCACAATTGCTTTACTATGCTTTATCCCCGAAGCTGGATCGAACGTCTCCTGCTGCCAAACTCCAGCGAGTATCCCCGCCAATAGCAGGATTACAGCCGGAAAGTAAAAAAACTGAAACCTTGCCCCTAGGGTTAAGTCCATACCTAAACCGTAGGTGATGCCAAAGACTAAGGCAATCGCACTCACTAAATATACCCTGAAAACCTGCAAGGCTAAACGGCGATCAGGAAAATGCTGTTGAAGTTTCCAACCATTACTAAGTTTCGGTATCAGGCTAACGGTAAATAACACCGTCACGATACCAGACAAGACAACAATCACAATCGGCAAAATAGTTGTGGCGGTAGGAAGCAACAGGATCATACTCAGCCCCCATATTAACAGCCGCCCGATGGGTGCTAACCATTCACCGGTTAGATCCCCGTCAGCTATCCAGGCGGTGGGTTCGCTACCGTAGATACTGTATAAAGCAGGTAGCCAGACTAAACAGCCGATAAGCGTTCCTACCGAAACCCCATAGATACGCCGCCAATGCTTCCGCGCCAAAATCTGAGGATCTTTCCTTCCCTGTTGCCAAGCCTGCGTCAACAGCACAACGCCTTGAGCGCATAGGGTTAAGCTGAAAAAATAATGAGTGGCGATTCCCAAACTATTGACACCCACCCAAACTAATCCCATGCCAACAGATAACGGTTGATGATGGTGGATGGCTTGAATCGCCATGACTAAACAGGATAAAGAGGCAATCACCCATAAAATCGCCAAGGTGTAGTGACGTGCATCTTGGGCGAGAAAAATCCCATAGGGTGAAACCGCCATCATTGCGGCGGCGATTTGACCGACTAACCGAGAACCAAACGCCAGATACCCCAAACCGAATAGACTAGGAATAGCTGCAATTCCCAACAATGCTGAGAGCGATCGCGCCCCCCATAATGATACCAATCCGTCATCGGTGGGAAAGAACTTTATCCACCAATGGGTTAGGACAAAATAAATGGGTGGATGGGTACTTTCTTGGATTAAATGGTTGACAACTGAACTAATATCTGCATCAACTATAGGGTGCAAAGGAGAGAGCAAGACATCCGCACCAATCCATTGATTCAGTGGCACGGTTTGAAAACTGTTACCTAAACTAAAGACCATCGTGGCACATTCATCTGTCCACGGGGGTAAAGACAAAAGACGACTCAAGCGCAGGATTGTACCCAGGGCTATCCATAACATCAGTAGCCCCAAGTGCAACCAACGTTGTTGTTTAGAGTTCATGGTTGATGGTTCACGGCAAAGAAGCTAGTGCCGAGGTGGAAAACAAAAAGCGATACCTGACAAGAATGTCTCGATATCGCGCTTTGGCTTAGGATTTCAAGCGAAGAAGATCAGGCGATCTATGGGCTATGGCATTTCTACTGTGGCTAGGCTACTCAGGGGACTCAGTAGGAGACTCAGTAGGAGACTCTGTGGCTTCTCCACCGCCTGGTTCAGTATCGTTTACGCCTGGGTCATTTTGGCAAGCGCCCAAAGTAGCTCCCAAAGCCAACACCAGCAGCAAACTCAGTAATTTTTTAGTCATACACTCCCCCTTTTGTTAAGGTCTGCGTCAAATTAGACGTTACGTTAGCTTACTATAACTTTATAGTTTTAACACGACTACTTGTTTTTTTCCTTAATCCAGCTAGAATCAACCCATTCTAACCGATAAGGGTGGCACTTCGCTACACTGCGCTTACACGCCGCTTTGCTTGCCTTGAGAGTGAAGGAAGATGCCAAGATAGACTGGAATGACATTCACCCGCTTACCTGACCTAGTTGTCGGAATGTTACTTATGATTCAGATAAATTCTGAAGAATTACGTAGTATGACTAAATTAGCTGCATAATTGTTAATATAGGGTTTTTTTGGCGGTTTAGCCTATAAAATCAGGACAAGC
Source organism: Coleofasciculus sp. G2-EDA-02 (assembly GCF_040226375.1). NCBI lineage: Bacteria > Bacillati > Cyanobacteriota > Cyanophyceae > Coleofasciculales > Coleofasciculaceae > Coleofasciculus > Coleofasciculus sp. G2-EDA-02. The sequence goes on from NZ_JAVKEW010000274.1 coordinate 9,612, forward strand.
CGTCAAGGTGGGTGCGGAGGATTGTTTAAGGAATACATTGTGTTTTCTAATTTTTATCACGCTTTTCAATCGATCCAAGCTTGGATCAAGTATCCCCCAAGGCAAGCAGCACTAACCCAAAAAATCGTTGACCGTATCCGTAATTCCCTGGAATTGCAAGTTGTTGTGCAAACAGCCGTAGACGAAATTGCGGCGTTGCTTCGACTTGATTGTTGTAGTTTTTTCTGGTATTGGGAAGAACGGGGGCAAGTTGAGATTGTCTGCGAACGCCGTCAGCATGAGTATCAGCCTTCATATTTGGGAGAGTATCCATTGGAATATTTTGGCACTCTAGCACGGGCGATCGCACAAGGGAAACGGATCGTTAATCACGGAACAGCGCACTTGACACCCATAGGACTACGATGGAGAATTCAACGGCTTTTACAGAAATCCTCTGCCAATCCCCCATCACTCGTCCCCTATCTCCCCCTCTGGGGATATAAGGCAAACTTATTGATTCCCGTCACAGGTAAAGAAAACGGAATTGGATTTATTGCTTGTCTTTGTGAACAACCCCGGTTTTGGGCAACTCCAGAAATTCAATTTTTAGAGTCGATAGCAGAATCCTTAGAAATTGGAATCCGTCAAGCCCAACTCTATGAACAAACCCAGAACCAAGCCATTCGGGAGCAGCTCGTTAATCATATTACTAGCCAAACTCGCCAGAGTTTTGACCCCCAGACCATATTAACGGAAGCAATTACCCAGATGTGCTCAGCGTTGGCAGTGGATCGATGCTTGGTGCATTTAGTAAAGGATTACCAGACTTCAGATGTACCATCTGTCAACCTAGAAACCCCAATCACCAAGAATAACAGCGATTCATTACACCAGAACCATCTCTATGAGGTGTATCGCCAACCCTTTGCCCCTTGCAAGGATACATTCAATCCCCATGGCCCGATTACACAGTGGATTATTCAGCACCGACAGGCTGTAGTGATTCCTGATGTAACCCAAGATGAGCGGATTGATGTAAACAACGAAGAATACCAACATGCCCAAATCAAATCCTCATTAGTGGTTCCGGTGCAAGCCCATGGAAAACTCTATGCCATTTTGTATCTTAATCAATGTGCTTACATTCGCTATTGGTCAAAACACGATCAAGAACTAGCACAAGCTGTTGCCGATCAGCTAGCAATTTCTCTACAACAGGCATATTTATATACCCGCACCCAGCAACAAGCGGCACATAATGCCATGCAAGCCCAAAAACTGGCAGAAATGATTGAAGAACTGCGACTGACCCAAGTCCAACTGATTCAGAGTGAAAAAATGTCCAGTTTAGGCAGAATGGTCGCTGGGGTGACTCATGAAATTAATAATCCCATCAGTTTCATCTATGGCAATATTCCTTACCTAGAAAATTATGTCAATGACTTGCTGCGCTTAGTGCAAGCCTACCAAACTGAATATCCCAATCCCTCACCGACGCTCGAAAACATCTTAGAGGAGGTAGAAATTGATTTTTTAAGCAAGGACTTACCAAAAATTTTGCAATCCATGGAATCGGGAACCCAGCGAATCCAGGAAATCGTACAGTTATTACAGAGATTTTCGCGGCACAACGAAGCCTCGTTGAAACTGATCGATATCAACGCCGCTTTGGAAAACACATTATTAATCCTGCACAACCAATTTGTCAACAGGATCAAGATAGAGCGGTATTACGATAACCTCCCCCATGTTGAATGTTACCCTAAGCCCATCAATCAGGTATTTCTTAATCTTCTGACAAATGCCATTGAAGCGCTCGATCGTTCACCTAATTCTGATAAAATAATTACCCTGCGAACGCAATGGCTACCCAGCATCCCTTCCGCAGAGGAGGATCGGGTAGAAATTAGTATAGCTGACAATGGTGCAGGGATTAATCCCGACATTGTATCGAGTATCTTTGAGCCATTTTTCACAACCAAAGCCGTTGGAGAAGGTCGAGGTTTGGGTTTAACCGTGAGCTATCAAACCATTGTCAACCAACACCAGGGTCAATTAGACGTGCGATCGCAACCCGGTCAAGGGACTGAGTTTATTTTGCAAATCCCAGTGCGTCATCCTCATGCTATCCAATCGAGTCCCTCGTCCTCTCAATCCCCCGATCCGGATTCTGATTTTTCACGGGAAGTCGCCCAAGCGAGTTTACAGGAAAGATAGGGGAGATTTGGAAGATGGGGGAGATGGGAAAACATAAAAGAAATTTCCCACTCAACAGTCAATAGCCAAGACTCTTGCACTCAAAACTCGGTTGGGACTCTCACGAGTCGCATCCTTTGTGAAGTAAGAAATGATAATAGTAAAGCCTGCTCCTACACAAAACTCAAAATGCAAATATCTGCCATAAGCTCATGAATGCTGTCTCTCGCTCTGTTCCAATTCAACGTCATTCCTCTCGCCAAGTTCCAGTTCACTCGAGGGTGCACTCATCTCGATCAAACCACTTGTCCCCCCTGAAGTCTAGAACCAGCCAGCAAAAAGTAGAACGGCTTAATACCTCACGAGAGCGGACTCCAGGCTGGCTGCGATCGCTGATGATCCTGCAACGCGGTTCAGATGTGATCACCGTGATCCTAGGCATTGCCACACTAACCATTTATTCCTGGACTGTATATACCCAGCAGCAGTGGACGCAAGAATACCGGAAATTGGGAACACTACAACGCAATGAACGTGACCTGACAACGACGAATGAAATCATCAAAGATCAACTCGCTCAACAAGCGGAACGCCCAGCTACAGGTTTGGTGACACCCACTACCGCCAATACCATTTTGCTCCCTCCGGCACCTCAGCGCCAATTCCGGGAATCTCCGAATCAGAAGCCTGAGCCAGAAACTTTGGCAAAGACTCCTTTGGGATACTAAGGTTGCAGGGGGATAGGGCGACAGGGGGGATAATATATTTATTGTGCCTAGCTAATCTCTAAACTTTAGCTAATTCGGCGAGAAGCCCTACGCTCTAATCTTTGATTGAGCGTGGGATGAATCGCCAGTATTAAAAATTTATTTCTATCTGGTTATTTGATTTGTAGGTGTTATAATAAGCCGTAAAGGAGGTGATAGGAATTGAAGCGAAGTAAAGACACATTTAAACTGAATTACCAGTATCGAATTGTGCCAGATAAACAGCAGGTTTACCAGCTAAGCAATTGGCTGTACAAGCTATGCCGCATACACAATCTGATGTTAGAGGAACGGTTTAACTGGTGGGAGTGTAACCGCTGCCCAGTCAATGCGTGCATGATTTTTGTTACCCATTTACCAGAACTTAAAGACCAGCCAATTTATTACTCACAGAAACGGGCTACCCACTGGTCAAGGGAAGCTTGCAAGCACCTGTATGAAGGAGTTCATTCGCAGGTAATACAGGAAGCGATTAAACGGGTAGAGGACACATTTAACCGCTTTGTTGCAGGTGATTCAAATGGGAAGCGAAGCGGAAAGCCTCGGTTTAAGTCGGTGCGGCGATACCGGACATTTTCAATTCCGCAGTTAAAGCCGGACTGTCTAACCGTTACTCCTAATCCTCATCGACGTAAAAACGGTGATACACGGCGTGATATTGCCTATATCAACCTACCCAAAATTGGTCAGGTTAAACTCATCTACCACTGCCCACTCCCAGAAGGGTTTACGATTAAGGCGGCACTGGTGTCACGTCGCGCCGATGGTTGGTACATAACCCTAACCTTAGAGGATAAATCCGTTCCTAGTCTGAAATCACCAGAGATAGAGGCTACCCAAAAGAATTCCCTTGGGTTAGATGTGGGGTTGGAGAAGTTCTGGACAGCCTCAGATGGTGAGGTAGAGCCAATTCAGCAACATTACCGCAAGTCTGAGTCAAAGCTGGCAAAGCTTGCTAACCGCAAAGATAGTAAACCTCACCGATCAGCTTCGCGGCGGAAGCTGGCAAAAAAGATATCGAAGCATCACCAGAGGCTACAGCGAAAGCGGAAACAGTTCCATTATGAGTCGGCTACAAAACTGGTGAGTCGTGATGAACAGGTGTTCTTTGTCGAGGACATCAAGCCGGGGAACTTGTCCCGGAAAAACAAACCTAAACAGGATAAAAATGGTAAATATTTACCCAATGGTCAGAGTACCAAATCAGGTTTAAACAAATCAATCAATGATGCTGGTTGGAGTCAATTCCTGTCAATTCTCGCTTACAAAGCTGCGAAAGCGGGTAAGTCGGTGGTGAAGGTTAAACCCCATGATACAAGCCAGATATGCTCTTGTTGTAATCGTTTAATCGAGAAAGATTTATCAATCCGAATACATGAGTGTCTATGTGGATTAATCCTAGACCGGGATTGGAATGCAGCGATTAACGTCAAGAGAGTGGGGCTGGGCATGTTCCCCACTATAAAACGCCGGAAGCGTAGCCGCAAGACTACGACAAAGGAAGCCTAAACCGTAATCTCTGATTCGGTGTAGGAGGATGTCACTTGGGCAGGATGAGTAATCGAATGCAGAACTCAAAAATTAAAACCATGCCCTTAAGCAAAGGGAAGGAACCAAACCATGCCCTTAAGCCTAGCGTTGGGTCAAAACTTTTTCAACGTCCTGGGTTTAGATTGCTGTTAATTTGGGCAATCATGATGGCAGGGAGTTTTGGGCTTTTATTTAATCTATATCGGCTGCAAGTTGTCATCTCTCCCAGCTTGGAAGAAAAAGCACGGCAACAGCAGATGATTTATATGCGTCCGTTTATTCCCCGTCGTTCAATTGTTGACCGTAATGGGAATGTTTTGGCGGTGGATCGGCGAGTCTATACCCTTTATGTTCATCCCAAACTGTTTAAACTGCCTAAACAAAATATAGCCACTCAGATAGCGCCAATTCTAGATAAATCGTCTGCTGATTTGGAAACGCTATTTAACAAAAGAAATACCGGAATTCGAGTTAGCGGCTCATTAACTGAAGATGTGGCTAACAAAATCGCTCAATTAAGCTTGGATGGGATTGAACTGATTCCTAAATATTCTCGCCTTTATCCTCAGCAAGAGTTAGCTGCCGATGTGGTCGGGTATGTCAACGTTGATCATCAAGGTCAGGCAGGAATTGAGTATTCTCAGGAAAAATTATTAGAACGAGAAGTTCGCACGCTGCGAATGAGTCGGTCGGGTAATGGAACATTGATGCCTGATCATATTCCAGAAGGATTTCTCCACTCTGATGATCTGCGGTTGCAACTGACCCTAGATAGTCGCTTACAACGTGCGGCACGTTCTGCGCTCAAGCAAAAAATTAAGGAATTTAATGCCAAACGAGGTACTGTAATTGTTATGGATGCCCGGGATGGTTCCTTGTTAGCGTTGGTGTCAGAGCCAACCTATAACCCGAACCAATTCTATACCTCTGACATTAGTTTGTTTAAAAATTGGGCATTGGCAGATTTGTATGAACCGGGTTCCACGTTTAAGCCTTTGAATGTAGCGATCGCGCTGGAATCTGGCGCAGTTCGTCCGGATCAGGTATTCAACGATACAGGTTCGATTCAGATCGGTCGGTGGCCCATTTCTAACTATGACAAACAAGCTCGTGGCATGATCGATCCCGCCCAAATCCTGCAACATTCCAGTAACGTGGGAATGGTGCGGATGATGCAACAAATGAAGCCGGAGGTTTATTATGGTTGGTTAGAACGATTGGGATTGGGACAGAAACTGGAAACAGATTTGCCATTTGAAACCGCCGGACAGCTCAAAAACCAGCAAAAGTTTACCAGTTCCCCGATCGAACCCGCAACCACAGCGTTTGGTCAAGGCTTTTCCCTAACGCCGCTTCAACTTGTTCAACTCCATGCTACGTTAGCTAATGGAGGTAAGTTGGTTGTGCCTCATGTTGTACAGGGACTTTTTGATAGTCAAGGTCAGCTTTATTGGCAACCACGTCTGAGTGCGCCCCGCCCCATCTTCTCGCCCGCCACTTGCCAGAACGTTCTGGAAATGATGGAAACAGTAGTTAGCGAAGGAACGGGAAAAACGGCTGACATTCCAGGGTATCGAGTGGCGGGAAAAACGGGAACAGCTCAGAAAGCCAGTCCCACGGGGGGGTATTTTACTAATGCCAAAATTACCAGCTTTGTGGGAATTTTAAGTGTGGATTCTCCCCGTTATGTGGTGATGGCGGTGGTGGATGAACCGAAGGGAAATGCCTTTGGCTCTACGGTAGCTGCACCGATTGTTAAGTCAGTCATGGAAGCATTAATTGCGATCGAGCAGATTCCGCCAAGTCAGCCAACAATAGCGACAGAATGACTGTCATTTTGCCACGGCGATGTCTCCGTTTACGGGGTAGTCACAAGTCGGCAGAAAGCGTCGCAAACTTGGTGCTGGCTTGTGATTTTGGGTTTGTTAGCGGTTCGATAAGTAGACATATCGCTGCTGGTGGATTATTTCGAGTCGGGATAATGCCTCTGGTGTATAGCGTTGGGCTTCAATACAGATTGATTGCCATAGGCGATCGAGGGCATTTAGATTGGGACAATAGCGTATGAGTGTGCGACAAGCAGCAATCCACTGTTCAATTTGGCGGTAGCTGACGAAGTAACCGCCGATTCCTTTGATATGTACCCAGAGGACGTTATGCCATTTTTCCCAGTTGAGAATGCGCTCTTGGGGGATTCTCAGGAGTTTGGCGATTTGCCGAAGGGTGATGACGAAGGTTTTGGGGTTGATGCGATGGCGTATAGGTTGCATGGCTTTACTGTTAAATAGATGCTTTACCTAATTTTTGTGTCAGTAACTATATACAATATATGTGGTAGAGCATCAATATGTAAATACCATTCTTGAAATTAGTTCGATTGTTCTAGTCTTCTTCTATGACGTGAAATCCAACCTGTTCTGCAATCAGGCTTAAATACTTAGAAGTAGCGAGAGTCGGCTCATAAGCGCTGTTTTCCCACTGACTAACTGTCGCCTGTCGTACACCAAGCTTTTGGGCAAACTCTGCCTGAGTTAAACTCATGTAGCGACGTAGTGCCTTGATGAGTTGAGCATTCCATAGCACAGTGTCACCCAGATGCGGCACTTTGGGTTTAGCCGTAGGTTGACGAAATGTCACCCGTTGCTGCTCCAAATCGATATCTTCAACCCGATATCCGGCTTCCATCCAGGCATTTGCTTGCAGTGCGCCTTTCCTACGATTGCTCCACCATGCCCGTTTTTTGCGTGCTGAGTCGGGTAAGGTGTCATTCATGAGTTCCTCGATTTCTGCAAAGGTGAGAATGACTTCCGCTTGATTACTCTCTTGCAGAAATGCCCAGAGTGGCTGATACTTGCTATCTGGCTTCATGGTGCAAAACCTCTACGCCAATCAACGCTGTGGGTTGAGATGCTGGTGGGATTTCTTTGTTGGTGCAATGGGAAAGGAGCATGAAGCTGTGCTAAGGGACAGGTAATCATTCATTTCTAGGATGCCAGAAAATTGGGGCGTGCGATCGCTCTATCCTGCCATGATGCACTAGAAGCCATAGAAGACCCAATAGTTTTTCTTACTGAGTTACCCAAATGAGCGAACGGTGAGATGTTCAGCTAACTGCCATAATTGTTTATAAGGGAAAATAAAACTTGAAGGAGGCTGGCGATGAAAAAAAGTAAACTGGGGTCATTTCTATTCATTGGCATGATCTTGGGGTTTACAGCCAATCCCGCTCAGGCGTTACCTGGTCAAACGGTGGAAACAGTTGCGGCTTGGATTGCGGCTCATCCTACCTTAGAACCAGGTATTGGAGATGGATTAGTCGTAACCAAGAGTAATACCGCCGCTCAACGATTTAGATTTGAAGCCTCGGTGCTTCCTCCGGGTCAAATTACCTTTCCCACGAATCGCCGTATCATTCAAAGTGAGCAAATTTCCTTCCATGACATGATTAATGGGGTGACTCCAGAACGACTCACGGAGTCAATGCGAGTGATTTATGGTCTAGCGATCTATCAAGATTACCAGAGAGCTAAACTGGTATACGCCTATCCCACACCAGAAACCATCGATTTAGCTCGGCGACAGAATCGACCGATGCTGTTAGCACGACAAGGCGAGCTTTTATTAGGTGATCGCTTTGCCTATTGGTTAGAAGTGACTCAAACTGAGAATGGCAAGCCAATTAATGGGCGAATAACCGTTTTTTTGCCAGAAGATTTAGATAAACTTGAAGTTGAGTTGCGAAATCGCTAGTCTTATGTTAATTGCCAAACACCTGAAAAAATACTCTCAACAGCACGAGCAATACGCTTGAGATCTTCATTGAGCAGGGGGGGCCAATTTACGCTAGCCTGACGCCCTGCTTCAAACTGTTCTCGGCTCTCATAAGCCAACAAATAGAGGGAGTAAACGAGTTCTCGATCTAGAGTCGATGCATCTCGCAAACCCTCAAATATCATTTTCAGTGCTAATAAAATATTGGTAACCTGACCTGGAACGGGTGGTTTTTGGTACTTTAGACGAACCAAAAAGGCATCTGTATTTGGGTCAGATGCTGTTGTCTGATTAATAATAAAGCTACGAGCTGTTTTATAATCCATTGGATGTTAATCGACGAGTTTTAGCCGATCATCTTGTGGGACTTGTGATATCGCGACAAGTAATCCTAAGCCGCACAAGATTAATCAACAATAGTATAAACGTTTACAGCTTTATTTCTCTTGCCTACTCTAAATGATGAGGAGGGCATCCTGTTTTGGGTAAATTCATAACTTTTACTTAGTGCTTTTATTATTATTGTCAATAGGTTTAACAGTTTAATTCCCTAGAGATAAATTAACCTATTTAAAATCACATTTACATCAAAAATAGCTGAAGTTGACCCCCTACCTTCCTGCTGTTTCTGAGCAACCCATTTGCCGCAAACTTCATAGAATTTATTATCCCTTTCAATTTTATGCGGATTTGGCATCGAACTGTCTGAAGCAAGTATTACCTGACTTACGAACTTAAAATCCTTCTTGTAGAGATTAACCGTTAAATCTCCTCAAAGGAGTCACAGCGTAAGTCTTGATGTACAAGCGATGACAAAGATATCTACAATGCACATTTATAGCTGGATTTTGTTCGCTAGTCTGTCAATCACTGAACCTGGAAAACTTGAACCCTCTTTTCTGGTAGATCAGCAGAGGTTTGCCCTAGGTTCAACAGATGAAAGTCCACCACCTGGTTGTAATCGGATTGACCCTCCTGACTGTAAACCTCGATAGTAAACAGCTTTTAGACCAAATTCAGATTACTAGATTGAATGCCAATTATCACATATTTCGTGGCAACCCGGTTTTTGCAGTCGGGTTATTTATTTTTAAGGGCAAATGACAAAGGAAAAATGAGGAATTTAACCTCGTTCGGCGAGAAGTCCCGCGCTGTACCCGAAGGGTACAGCGTCGGGATGAATCGCTTTTTATCGGGAAATTTATTTCCATTTTGTCCTGATAAATTGAAGGTGTTGTAGTATATTGGTATTGGTCGTTGACCCACCTAGCGGACTAAGAGGCTACCTGTATGGTGTAAAAGTACTCGGCTGAGACTAGGGAATCAGAAAGACCACTGGATCTAGATGTCCATGTTGATCTGCCCGTAAAATCGGAAAACTCTACAAGCTAAATATTTCTGCCTTGGGAACCAGGGCGGCGGCGCGGGTTCTCCCGTAGAGGAGATAAAGGCTGGGAAACCAGTTAGAGACGCTGAGTAAGACCAATATACTTTCGGGTATTGAGGCATCGGCGAATGAGACGCGAAGCCTACACTATACCAAGAGGGTTAGTGTAGGTAGTTCACTAACCGTCTGAATCTCACCTGTGGCGATTTCTTTGAGACGTTGGTTTGGTCAAAATTCTGATACCCAATAAACTCGACCACGATAGAACCCTGCTGATTTACATAGCCATTGGCAAAATGCCACTGATACCACGGATCAAGCTTTACGGGTTGATGGTGGGGTAGCTGTTTGCATGTTTCCCGATTCAGGGTGACTGTTTTTTCTATCTTAGTTAATTTTTGTAACAAAAAGTGAGCTGGTTTTTTATCCATTTTTCCCTGAAAACCTTTTCTTGATTAGTTCCCAGCAATCTCTCTTTGCTTATTTGGATAAAATAGGGGGTGACACCCCTCATCCCTAAAGTGCTATAGTTTGATATGTAGATGCACCCTGATAATCAAGAGAGTCGCGCAAGTGACTCTTTTTTTTTGTTCTGTCCATCTTCTCAGAGTCTTCCTCTATCTCCCTCATCGTAAACGCCTCGCGATCGCTACTATAAGATTTAGGTATCAATCAGCCGTCGGTTGACCAATAAAAAGGACTAGATTAACTAACCCTTAAATCTGGGGAGGGCTTGACGGAACCTCGTTTCCGACGCAGCACCCTAGGACATGACTCGTCTGTTGACGAGGATTTTTACACAGCGAAATAGTTTGATAGTTTTGCCATGACAATTTATTTTTATAAGGTTGATGAACCCTATGGCTGCTTTTCCAACTTCTCCCCACACCCAATTCAGATCGATGGCTGGTGTTGGCAAACCGTTGAGCATTACTATCAGGCGCACAAGTTCGTCGGAACGACAGACGAAGCCTTAATCTGGACGATCAAAAATGCGGCAACGCCAATGGAAGCTGCCATCCTAGGACGCGATCGCACCCGCCAACGGCGTCTTGACTGGGAACAGGTGAAACGCCAGATCATGTGGCAAGGGGTTTTGACCAAATTCCTCACCCATCCTGATATTCAACAAATCCTGCTGAACACCGGAGAAGAAGTGATTGTTGAAGATTCTCCCACAGATTACTACTGGGGTTGCGGTCAAGAGCAAACGGGTCAGAATCATCTGGGGAAAACGCTGATGAATGTCCGTCAACAAATCCGACAGCGCTTGGCACAAACCAACTATAAACTCCTAGATCGCTAAATCTGAGTTAGACACAGGCATACATGAAATCCTTACACTGTTAAGTATATTCACATAGATTTGTGAAGTCGGTGCATCGAGCCAAATATCTGATTCGTAACTTGGATCGCCCTCTAAACCGGAATCAGAGAGTGTTTCATAGGAGTAGGACAGTGTTACAACCAGAACTCGATCAAGAAGACTTGTTGCGCCGGATCACGAATCGGATTCGCCAATCCTTGGAATTACAAGAGATTTTAAATGCCACGGTGGCAGAAGTGCGATCATTATTAAGAACCGATCGCGTCATGGTTTACCGCTTTAATGAGTCGGGTGGTGGACAGGTGATTGCTGAATCGGTAGACACCAATCGCCTTCCTTGTCTCAACGGATTAAACTTCCCCGCTGATGACATTCCAGAACAAGCCCGTCAATTGTACCTCACACAGCGCTTGCGTTCCATTGTGGATCTTTCAGCCGGAGTGATTGGTTTATCACCGTTAGAACCTACAGAAACCGATGATCACTCAACCCCTCAGCCGATCCACTATCGTCCTGTAGACGCTTGTCATGTAAAGTACTTGCAAGCAATGGGCATCCAGTCTTCAATGGTCTTACCCATTGTCCACTATGATATCCAGGCTCAGCAGGCACAGAAACGACTCTGGGGGCTTTTAGTCTCTCATCATGTCAAACCACGCAGCATTAGCCAACGGGAATTGCAAATTGTCCAATCAGTGGTGGATCAAGTGTCCATTGCCATTGCCCAGTCTAATCTTTTATCCCAGACACGTCAGCAGCATCGAATCGAAGCGACAATTAATCGTGTCTCTACCCTGCTACATTCGTTACCCACGATTCAACTACAAGCCGCATTAAAAGAAACAGTTAACGCTCTTGGGAGTTCGGGAGGTAGGCTATATATTGCCCCAGACAGAGTCAATCCTAGGGCAGAGTGCCTCATTTGTGGAACTCAACCTGTATTTGGAGATGGAGACAGCCAGACGACGCTGGAAGAGCATCCTGTGTTTGTTCAATGGGTAACGGGGGATAAAACCGTTGACACCCACAATGGTTTATCCGAATCTAATTCGGCTCATGTTGGTTGTCAGCCTCTAATTGTCAACGATTTGTATCAAGTCTCCAACTTGGCGAGTCTTGCTCCAGCCTTTCAGGGGACTTCAATTCGAGGTTGGTTAGTGGTACCGTTGTATTATCGCTCCTCATTCCTGGGTAGCTTGAGTATTTTTCGCAGCCAAGTCGCTCAAGAAATCCTCTGGGCTGGAAAATTTAACCCGAATGAAAAACAACACTGTCCCCGTCAATCCTTTGAACAGTGGCGAGAGGTGAAACGGCATCAAGCTCAACCTTGGACGAATTACGACATTGAACTAGCCCTCGCACTAGGTCATCATTTTGCTATGGCGATCGAGCAATATAAACTTTATGCTCAGGTACAAGCCCTCAATAGTAACTTAGAATGCCAAGTGGCTGAACGCACCGCCAAGCTACAGCAATCTCTAGAGCAAGGGCGGGCGCTGCAACGGGTTACCAACCAAATTCGCGGTACTCTGGATCTGAAAACGACTCTGCAAACGATTGTACGGGAAGTTCGCCAACTGTTGGATACTGACCGAGTGATGATTTATCGGTTCACCGATGATTCCCATGGTCAAGTGATTGTGGAATCGATCACAGGGGAGTGGTTATCACTTTTAAACATTGACGATCCGCAGCAGTATTTCTCGAAAGCCCAGATTCAATTTTACCAGCTCGGCAAATTAGGAGTAATTCAGGATGTCACTCAAGCCCGATTAACTCCGGATCAGCGAGAGTTTTTACAGCGTTGTCAAGTGCAAGCCGCTTTAATTGTTCCCATTGGTGTCGGGAATCCTCAAGCTCATGAGATACCTATTATGCCGGATAGTCTCCCATATCCACGATGGGAACAACCCCTCTGGGGACTTCTGATTGCTCAGGAATGTAAAGCTAGGCGAGACTGGCTCCCTTCAGAGATTAAACTCCTGAGAAAGCTAGCCGATCAAGCGGCTGTGGCGATTCAGCAAGCGGAATTATTTACCCATACTCAAGCGCAAGCGCAACAATTGGCAAGTGCTTTCCACCATCTCAAGCAAACTCAAGCACAACTGATTCAGACGGAAAAAATGTCGAGTCTTGGACAGTTGATTGCAGGGGTGGCTCACGAAATTAATAATCCGGTGAATTTTATTTATGGTAACCTGGTTTATACCAGTCAGTATGCTCAGGATTTACTGAGTATTATTCATTCATATCAGAAATATTATCCTCATCCGGATCGAGAGATTATTGAGTTGCTAGATCTGATTGACTTGGAGTTTCTGAAAGAAGATTTACCCAAGCTGTTAGAATCCATGAAGTTGGGTTCTGAGCGGATTCGCAAGCTCGTTTTGTCGTTGCGAAATTTCTCTCGCCTTGACCAAGCTGAGAAAAAGTTAGTAGATATTCATGAAGGTGTAGATAGTACGCTACTGATTTTGCAATATCGCCTGAAAGGGAAACATAATTATCCGGGAATTCAGGTGATCAAAAATTATGGGGAGTTGCCCCTGGTTGAATGTTATCCGAGCCAACTTAACCAGGTTTTCATGAATGTTTTGAGCAACGCGATCGATGCTTTAGAAGAATGTGATCCCGATAAACAAACGATTACAATTTCCACAACTGTTCAGTCTCCGAATGTTGAAAAAAATGATAATCTGAACAATAGCACGGTAAAATTAGAGGACGATCACTGCTCATCTCCAAATCATGTCGTGATTCAAATTGCCGACAGTGGTGTGGGAATTAGCCCCGAACTCCAATCGCAAATTTTCGATCCCTTTTTTACGACCAAGCCGATTGGCAAAGGGACAGGTTTGGGTCTTTCGATTAGTTATCAAATTATCGTGGAAAAACATGGGGGAATTTTTAAATACAGTTCTCAGCCCGGAGAAGGAACTGAATTTTGGATTGAAATTCCCATTTACCAACCTCAGAGTCTAGAGGAATAAATAAGCTGTGTTGTTAAGTTTAGTTTGCGTCTATTCAGTCAATTTTCCGGTCTTTGTGCTGCTGAATACCCAATCCTCACAAATTTTTAAGACCAATTTTCCCCAGATTGCGGTAAAGTCATGATTGTTGTCGGCATATCAAAGACTGTTCATGAGCGGACATCCCAACGCATCTACTCCCGAATCCAACGGTGCTACTCCCATTCGCGCTACTGATAAGGCGAAGCTAGTGGCGTCTGAGAATGCGGATCATCGGACGGTAGACCGCCAACAGCTAACGCCGATGATGCAGCATTTTGCTGAACTCAAAGACCAGTATCCGAATGCGGTACTGCTGTATCGAGTTGGCGACTTCTATGAAACCTTCTTCCAAGATGCGCGACGGATAGCCGAAGAATTGGAATTAGTCCTCACCAGTAAGGAGGCGGGGAAGGGTGTGGGACGAGTTCCCATGACTGGTGTACCCCATCACTCCATTGAACGCCACGCCACTCAGTTAGTGGAAAAAGGTTATGCCATTGTTGTTTGTGATCAGGTAGAAGATGCGTCAGTCGCCGCCAAAGAAGGGCGTCAGGTGAAACGAGAAGTAACTCGTATTCTCACCCCTGGTACGTTAACCGAAGCGGGGATGCTAACTGCTAAACGCAATAACTTCCTGGCGGCGGTGGTGATGGCGGGGAATCATTGGGGATTAGCGTATGCTGATATTTCGACGGGGGAATTTTTCACTACCCAAGCCACAGATTTAGAGCTACTGGTACAGGAACTATTGCGCTTGCACCCTTCAGAAGTCCTAATTCCCACCAACGCCCCGGATTTGGGTAGTATGCTGCGCCCAGGGGAAAAATCGGAGTCTTTACCCGATTGGTTACCGAACTCCTTTTGCTACACCCTGCGTTCCCAAACCCCCTTCAGTCCCTCAGAAGCAAGACAACGACTTTTGGAACGATTTAAAGTGCGATCGCTAGAAGGGATGGGTTGTGAACATCTGCCTCTGGGAGTGCGGGCGGCGGGAGGATTGCTTGAATATTTAGAAGAAACTCAAAAAGAAAATTATGTCGCCCTGCAACATTTACGCACCTATACCTTAGCCGATTATCTAATATTAGATCACCAAAGCCGCCGCAATTTAGAAATTACAGCAACGGTGCGGGATAATACGTTTCATGGTTCCCTTCTGTGGGCATTAGATCAAACCAGTACCTCCATGGGAGGACGGGCATTACGGCGTTGGTTATTGCAACCGTTATTAGATATTAAAGGAATTCGGGCGCGACAGGATACGATTCAGGAGTTGGTGGAAAATACCGGACTGCGGGGAGATTTACGCCAGTTATTACGGGGAATTTATGATTTAGACCGGTTAACGGGACGAGCAAGTTCAGGAACAGCAAATGCACGGGACTTGGTGGCGTTAGCGGATTCCCTCTTAAAATTACCGGACTTGGCAGAACTCGCGGCTTATGGGGGTTCCCCTTATGTAAGGGCATTGCAAAAAGTTCCCCCAGAATTAGAACAGTTGGGACAAACGATTCGCGCCCATCTGGTGGAATCACCGCCGTTACAGATAAAGGAAGGCAATTTGATTCGTTCCGGGGTGAATGAGCAACTCGATGAGATGCGCCGCATGGCGGAGGAGGATCAGCAGTGGATTGCTAACCTAGAAGTCACCGAACGCGATCGCACGGGCATTGCTAATCTAAAAGTAGGATATAACAAAACCTTCGGCTATTACATCAGTATCTCTCGCTCTAAAGCCGACCAAGTTCCCCAGGAGTACATCCGCAAGCAAACCCTCACCAACGAAGAACGCTACATTACCCCCGACTTAAAAGAACGAGAAACCCGGATTCTCACCGCACGGGATGATTTAAACCGCTTAGAATACGAGATTTTTGTCGGATTACGTACCCAAGTGGGAAACTATGCCCAGTTAATTCGCAATCTATCTCGTGCAGTGGCGGCGATTGATGTCCTGTCTGGTTTAGCTGAGGTGGCTGTACGTCAGGGATATTGCCGTCCTACAATGGTAGAGGGGCGAGAGATTAGGATTATCGATGGACGCCATCCTGTGGTAGAAAAGTCTCTCCCACCGGGGTTTTTTGTGCCTAATTCAGCCTATTTGGGATGGGAAGAGTCCACGTCATCTGCTGAAGAAAAGACGGAGACAGGAAATCATCAACATCCCGATTTAATTATCCTCACAGGACCCAATGCCAGTGGCAAAAGTTGCTATTTACGCCAAGTGGGATTAATCCAAATTATGGCGCAGACGGGGAGTTTTGTCCCGGCGACATCGGCGACATTGGGAATCTGCGATCGCATTTTTACTCGTGTAGGAGCGGTTGATGATTTAGCCACGGGTCAATCCACGTTTATGGTGGAGATGAATGAAACGGCGAATATTCTCAATCATGCCACCAATAAGTCTCTGGTTCTATTAGATGAAATTGGCAGAGGAACAGCCACATTTGATGGGTTATCCATTGCTTGGGCTGTGGCGGAATATCTATCGTTGGAAATTCAGGCACGCACTATTTTCGCTACCCATTACCATGAATTGAACGAACTAGCATCTATTTTAGAGAATGTTGCCAATTATCAGGTAACGGTAAAAGAATTGCCCGATGAAATTATCTTTTTACACCAAGTTCAACCCGGCGGGGCGGATAAGTCTTATGGGATTGAAGCGGGGCGTCTGGCGGGTTTACCCCCTGCTGTGATTCAACGGGCAAGGCAGGTGATGGGGCAAATTGAAAAGCATAGTAAAATTGCCATGGGATTGCGGAAAGGTATTGGGAAGAAAGCCAAGGATAATGAAACCAGTACGCCAAAAACATCGGTACAGCAATTAGATATTTTTGCCGAGTAGGGGCTCTCGCATTCGCGCCCATATTGTGCGGTTCTACTGCTAAATTATCATCGCGAATGCTTCGCCCAGTCAAACGTCAAAAGAGAGGTTATACAAAATCCGCCTTTATCACCCCATGCAAGAGGAGGCGATTAAAATCGCTGCTACACAAACAAAGTCCGCCTGCGCGGACTAGGTTGTAACGGGGGTAGCGTTCCCAGGATTTAGTAGTTTAGGTGACCGTTTTTGAGTCAAATCCTAACTGTTCCAAATCATACTTTCGATAGAAGGTTAAACCTTTCCTCAGGCAGATGAGGCGGTCAAGAGAAGCGGTTAAATTGTTAAGTGGACAACCTGAATGAATTAAAGGCAATAGGTTCTTGAGTTAACAGTATTTGTATATAGGCTGTTGCTGATTAGGAAAAATCCTTGCCTGATTGCCTGATAATTCAAAAAGGTAATTATAGTTTTGGATTCAAAACTATTGTCCATAGATGATTTCAAAAGAGGTTTTATGAATAAACATCATCAGAATAACCTAAAAAAGGCTGGACTATTAGGAGCGATATTTAGCGGCGTACTGATTAGTTTACCAGCAACCATTCAAGAAGCATCAGCCCAAGGTTTTTTCACTTTAGATAAAGTTAATCCTTGTCCTGGGATTTACTACGAAGAACCCTTCAATAGCACACGCATGGTTCCCCAGGGATGTCCGCAGAATGCGGCACCACAGAGGGGTCAGGGGGGTCAATTCACTCCTAATAGACAAAGGACTCCTGTTACCTCTCCTTCAGGAAATTTGATTCAACCCCCTCTACCTGAGGTACGTAGTGAGCCAGTTGCCCGAATCCAACCCACAGAAGGTCTTGTTGATGTGCGACTGAAAAATAACACCAATGCTGTTGTTTCTTATCAAGCCATCGGGCATACTGATCGTCGATATATGTCAGGTGGAGAAGAAGTTATTCTGCAAAACTTGCCCACGCCGATTACGATAACCGCCGTTCGTCAGGATGATGGTTTACTTCAGATGATGCCTGTTTCTGCTAATGGTGAAACTGGACAGTTGGAGGTTACTTTTGAAGAAGAAACAACCTTAAACAGTAACCAAGGGGTACTGAGAATTCAAGAAGACGGTCAAGTCTTTGTTGATTAAAGAAGTTGACGCCATACTCCTCCTACTCTTAAGCGTGTATTTAAGACAGATCCCCCCAAACCCCCCTTCAAAAGGGGGGCTTCCTGTATTCAAAAGATGGTCAAGTCTTTGTTGATTAAAGAAGTTGACACCATACTCCTCGTACTCTTAAGCGTGTATTTAAGGTTGACAGATCCCCCCAAACCCCCCTTCAAAAGGGGGGCTTCCTGTATTCAAAAGATGGTCATTTATTTCCCGCCTAACCCACGATGGCGGCGTGGCACACCTTATTTGGTGGATTAGAATTGTAGGGGCGCACGGTGTGCGCCCGATTTAATCGTCAAATCTATCCCACAATTTTAGCTGTGTCAGTCCACTACAAATACTTGTAATTCCATCAAATTAATCGGCTTAGCTCAATTCCGGGGCGTTTTCACATTTAGCCATCTCCCTCATTTTCCCAGACACGCCATGGCACATCTCTACATTACCTCCATCGGCGCGTTTACAGCCAAAGCATCCGGGAAAGCGATCGCTTTCGCTGGGAACTGTATAGAAGAACCTATTGTGCTTTCCGATATCATGGTATCCCTAACCCCCGGCATTTACCCCCAGGTAACCCTACCCAACACCACTCTCATGGCTAGCGAACCCCTCGACTACCCCTTCCTCCTACTCACCCATCTCGTCTGCGCCGATCGCCAAATTCATCGGGAAGAGTCGAAACTCTTGCATGAATTGGCAGATCAAACTCAAGTGGGAAAACAGACAATCCAAGAAATGGAGAAAATTCTCACCCAAGAGAAAACCCTCCTCCCTGTTGAGGACATCGCCCAGCAAATCCCAGAGGAACAACAACGGGAAGCCATGCAGCAACTCCTGGCGCTGGCTTATGTAGATGGACTCTTTTCCCCTCTCGAACGGCAAATGATTGCACAGGTGGCGCAAATTTGGCGCTGGGATGCGACAGAGGTGGAACAGATGCTAACTCAAGCCCAAACCCTGCAAGCCAATCGGCAAAAAGACAGGGATTCTCACACCGAAAAACTCTCAATCAGCGCGATTTTACTCATGGGTGCAGAGTCTATCTTATCCCGCACCTTAATCGCCAAACTCGCTACCTTCGCCCCCGAAACTCTGGGACGCCGCATTGTCCAATTGCAACGACAAATCCTCTTAGCTGGACCCGATTACGAAGAAGCGGTACAACGCAATAGCATTATCGCTGGGGAAGATTATCGCTTCACTGAAACCGCACTCACGGATACTGAATCCACGTTAATCAGCTTAAATCAAACCCTACAACTCACCCTCGAAAACCTCCAGCAAACCATTAACAAGCAGCCAACGAACCCAACCACGAAAGAACTGATCAATCACTTAAATCAAACCCAAAAAACCTTAGCCACCGAGATTGGGCAAGAATTAAACTATGTACGCGAATCCCTGTGGGCAAAACAACGCGCCCTGCACCATTTTAGTCTTGCCTGTATGGGGAAAACCAAAGTCGGCAAAAGTACCCTCCATGCGATTATTATTGGTGAAGGCTGGGAAGCGATTGGTAGTGGGGGACAGCGCACGACTCGCTTTAATCGAGTGTATGATTGGAAGAATATTCGCATTATCGATACCCCAGGAATTGGCGCACCGGGGGGGAAAAGCGAAGAAGAAATTGTCGCCAGTGTGATTGAGGAATCGGATCTGATTTGCTATGTCGTCACCAATGACAGCATCCAAGAAACCGAGTTCCAATTCTTGCAGCAATTAAAAGCCAAGGCAAAACCCTTACTTATTTTGCTCAACCTTAAATATAACCTGCGTGATCCGCGCCGCTTAGACTATTTCTTAAAAAACCCGGATAAACTCTTTACCTTAGAGGGAAGTAGTGGAATTTCTGGACATATTGATCGCATCCATCGCTATGCCCAAAATCATTATGCCAACGACTACTTTGATATTATCCCCGTCATGCTGCTAGCGGCGCAAATGGCAAGGGAACCCGAACACCAAACCAATCGGGAAAAACTGCTCAAAGCTAGTCGCATCCAGGACTTTTTAGACTCCATCCGCGAATCCCTAGTTAAGCATGGCGCAATTCGGCGATCGCAAACGCTTCTAGGTTCAACTGTGGGTGCGATTGAACGCCCCTACCACTGGATGAGTCAGAAAAGTCAAAGCTATCAACAATTGAGTAATACCCTCACCCGTCAACGGGAAACCTTACAGACACAAATTAAAGGAGCCTGTAAGGATCATCTGGAATTCCTCCAGTATCAAATTGCCAGCATTTTTCAAGATATTTTCAACAGTTTACCCGATTTTGCTGAATCCAATTGGAATTTTAGTCAGGAAAGCTTAAGACAAAATTGGGACTATAAACTGCAAGCCCTGGAAATTGATGATCGCCTGCAACACGCCTATCAAACAACGGTGCAAAACTTTAACCGGGATGTAGAAATTGCCTTATCCGAACTGGGAACGGATTTACAATTAATAGCTCAGATGGGTGGGGATAATTTCCGATTTTTCCCCAGTATTTCTGATCTGTACAGCGATAATGCGGCACAAATTGGCGGTAGTTTCCTGAGACTCTCCCAAACTGTCGTTACTCATTTTAGTCCTCCGGTGAACAAAACAGTGATGATGGGAGCAGTTGTGCTGAATAGCATTTTGGGCGTTTTTACAACTCGCGAACAAAAAAGCCATTTTGCCGTTCAAAGGTTGTCTAAATTATTAGTTCCTCAAATTCGCGAGAGTCAGCGCCAGATCACCGAACAAGCGGCTGATAATTTTCGCGGCTATTATCGCCATGTAGCAGGTAAACTTATGCAGTATATTGAGGGACTGATTCAAGAGTTTGAGCTAATATCCAAGCAGTTTCATCAGCCTCAGCAAAAACTCAATGATACGATAAATCGGCTTAATGTCGCCTATGGTAAGCGGATTGTTGATTGGTGTCAAGGAAACTATGAAACCTTAACTGAAGCCGGAATTAACAAAACAATTACGCAAGTAAAACGGGAGTTTGGCAAACAGATTAATATTCAAACCAAATTTAAAGTCCAATCTTATCTAGACAGTCAAGAAATTAATCGAATTCTGCAAGAAGATGTGTCTATGCATCGCCTCCAGTAGGGGCGAAGCATTCGCGCCCAGATACATCGGTTTTCTAACAAAAACCCAACGCGAATTCTTCGCCCAACCCCCCAAGCATAAGCGCCCAGATAAAACGGTTTTCTAACAAAACCCCAACCCGAATGCTTCGCCCAAACCCCCAACCAAAACCGCCCAGAAAAATACGATTTATAACAAAAACCCAACCCCAAATCATAGCCCAACCCCCCCCACAA
>NZ_JAVKEW010000275.1:0-3053 GCF_040226375.1 Coleofasciculus sp. G2-EDA-02
CGCAGTGGCAAGATTTTCAAATGTGGTCATTGCGGATGGTGTGGAGATGCTGATTTCAATGGAGCCAACAACATCGCACTTGTGGGGCTGTCTATAAACCAGCCTGGAGGCACGGGGTTATCGTGCTTGTTAAACAGAACACAGAGATACGTTCAGCTTAACTTGTTTGATGACTTCAGGGCTACTGAAAACTCAGGCTTCAGCCGTTAGGCAAGCCTGAGTAGTTTATATACCATTTTGCCCTTTCTGTATCTTTCGCTACTGACATTTTCTTAGCTTTCCTCAACCCTGTTTAGGCTAAACCTGTCAAGTTTTGATAATTGGAACTATTCTTTCCCACAAAAAGGTTTGAATATTTAAATCTGTTTGACTTCTTAACAAAACATCATAATTGCTCGTTTTTTACCCTGTTTAAGAAATAACCAACGAATTTTCAAGGGTTCTGGCGATTGTGAGGAGATTGTGCGATTTTCAGGTATATTATCTATGGTGGATATTTTATGGGCAAAAATAATCTTGATACAGCTAAACCCATTGAATCTTGGTAAAACTTTGTATAATTTATGGTTTTCGTCTCACGCCAAATCTACCCTCGGACGCATGTATTTGGTTAAAGTTACGATAAAAATCATTACAAGCTCTTGACAAAAACACAGATTACACAGAGAGGAAATGGCACAGACAGAATACTAAATAGTGAGGCGCACAGATTGACACAGAAAACTAGATAATTTCCCCACAATCATCTTTTTATCCTTTGCCCCCCCAGAACTAACGCCTCGGTGAAATCAGTGCTATTAACCCCCAAACACCCCACCCTTACCATCTCCAAAAATCCGTGAAATCAGTGTGTCAGATTCTTACAATAGAAAGCACAAACCTATTTGCCTCAAATACTGCTTGTGACTGCTTCTGCCTTTGCCGCTGAACGCCTACTCTTTACACCGACTCCCCCGGAAACCGATGCTATCCCCACCATCTTTGCCTTCCCCAATGACTACACGGTGGGAATCACCAGTCTAGGCTATCAGGTGGTTTGGGCAACCCTAGCCAAGCGATCTGACCTCCAGGTGAGTCGCTTGTTTACTGATTGCCATGAACCATTGCCCAAACAACCCGAATTACTCGGTTTTTCCTTATCATGGGAACTGGATTATGTCAATATTTTGTCCCTACTAGAATCCTTAGAGATTCCGGTACGCTCTGCACAACGGGATGATCACCATCCCCTGATGTTTGGCGGCGGACCCGTACTAACCGCAAATCCTGAACCCTTTGCCGATTTCTTTGATGTGATTTTGTTAGGGGATGGGGAAACGTTATTAGGGGATTTTATTGAGGCTTATAAAGAAATTCGCCAAGCCAATAGAATCGAGAAATTGCGGCGATTAGCCCAAGTTCCAGGGATATATGTTCCCAGTTTGTATACGGTAACCTATCAGGAGCAAACAGGCGCGATCGCATCCATTCAACCCGTCGATTCCCAGATTCCCGCCACCGTAACTAAGCAAACCTATCGCGGTAATACTCTATCCGCCTCCACCGTTGTTACTGAAAAAGCCGCTTGGGAAAATATTTATATGGTGGAAGTGGTACGCAGTTGCCCAGAAATGTGCCGCTTCTGTTTGGCGAGTTATTTAACTTTGCCATTTCGCACGCCAAGTGCAACTGATTCGTTGATTCCAGCGATTGAACGCGGATTGAGGGTAACTAAGCGCATTGGTTTACTGGGGGCGTCGGTGACTCAGCATCCAGAGTTTGAGGTGTTGTTGGATTATCTGGCAAAACCGGACTATGATGATGTACGGTTGAGTATTGCCTCAGTGCGAACTAATACGGTTACGCCTAAACTAGCGGAAACTTTGTCGAAACGGGACACACGATCAATTACTATTGCTGTGGAAAGTGGTTCGGAAAGGTTAAGGCAAATTATTAATAAGAAATTGCATAATCAAGAGATTATTCAAGCGGCAATTAATGCTAAAGCTGGGGGATTAAAGGCACTCAAAGTTTATGGGATGGTGGGTGTTCCCGGAGAAGAGATGTCTGATGTGGAACAGACGGTAGCCATGATGAAGGCGATCAAAAAAGCCGCCCCAGGTTTACGCTTAACCCTAGGATGCAGTACATTTGTTCCTAAAGCCCATACCCCCTTTCAATGGTTTGGTGTGAATTATTCTGCCCAGAAGCGGTTGAAGTATTTGCAGAAAGCAACTGCGTCGCAAGGGATTGACTTTCGCCCAGAAAGCTATAATTGGTCAGTGATTCAGGCGCTAATCTCTAGAGGCGATCGCCGATTGTCTGAGTTGTTAGAATTAACACGGCATTATGGCGATTCCGTGGGCAGTTTTCGGCGGGCGTTTAAGCAGTTAAAAGGAAAGTTGCCAGAATTGGATTTTTATGTCCATGAGAATTGGTCAACAGAGCAAATACTGCCTTGGAGTCATTTACAAGGGTCTTTACCTCAAGGTACATTATTAAAACATTTGGATGCGGCGATGTCTATTACTCATTAGTCATACTCGCTTGCGCGAGAAGCAAGCTACGTCCTTTGTCATAAGTCCTTCGATAAGTCATGGAAGATTTAAAAGCAGAACTCGCTCAATCCGTCGATGAAGCCGCCTGGGATTGGCTGGTTCCTCACGCTAAGCGAGATGTTGTGATCGTGGTAAGGCAAGAGTTAGATATACTTGATGTTGGAGTCGCGATCGCGAATGATGATACCTTGTCTGTCCAGTCTTGGATTAGTCACCAACAGCTTCACAAACCTTTTCCCAATCAATTAGCCGATTGGAATAGCGATCACAGCAAACGTTTTCAAGCCTTGATTGTAGAACCCTATGTTTTAGTTCAAGAACTCGCCGCCTAAAAGGTAGCTAGGTTTAACCTCAATAAGCGGTTATGTTCCAGACGTGCCATGGAACGTCTGTACCAAGCTATCGTAGGGGCGGGTTTAGGGACAATTGTAGGGGCGGGTTTAGGGACAATTGTAGGGGCGGGTTTAGGGACAATTGTAGGGGCGGGTTTAGGGACAATTGTAGGGGCGGGTTTAG
>NZ_JAVKEW010000276.1:0-7314 GCF_040226375.1 Coleofasciculus sp. G2-EDA-02
GGTTTAAGCTTGAATTCGTAGGTTAGATTAAACACTTTACATCACCTCCGGACACCATTATACACACGTTTTAGCCATCGTCCAGGCGTTTGTTAAAGTCCCCCTAGAAGGGGGAGGTTTTAGACCCAAGTTTTCCGATAAGGTTTTTTCTATCGCCCTTACCGATTAGTAAGCCAGGGCGGGTTTTGTTGTTCCCGTTTTGATCACCAGGGAGTTTTAGCAGCTAAACTGGGCTAAACCCGCCCCTACATTGACTCAAAAAAGTACCCGAAAATTCATGTTTAGCACCGCTAAGTGTGATTACATCAATTGACGCTCTAACCATTGTTGAGCAACGTCAAAAAGAGTGGGTGGAGGAAGTGGTTCATTATAGTTAATCGACAAATCATACGCCGCCTCATCATAGAAAAAATCTGTGGGTGTTTACAATTTTTAACGACCTGAACAAAAATTGATGTCTAGGTGCTGAGTCCCAGTAATCTCCTGACTTTTGCCTACTTTTTTCGATTCCGTCCCTAACTTATCCTATTGCCACCTTATTCAGCAAAAGATAAACTAAAAGTATAAGGTTATACATTTTACAGGTAATTGGTGTGCATCTTGAACGGAATTATTCAGGAGCTAGATCGATATGAATCGTTTAATGAAATCCGTTTCCCCGATTTTATCAATTACTCTCTTAGTCGTCCTCGTGGGCTGTTCTCAGGGAGAAGAACCAGTGGCGACAGAGACACCAATTACGGCTGAACCCTCCCCAGAAGTGATACCTGTTTCCACTTCCCCTGAACCTTCCTCCTCTCAACCTAATATTGATCCTTACACTCAAGCCATTGATCACGCCATGGGAGCAGCCACAATTGGTCAGTCAGCGGTGGGTGAGCAGGATTGGAATTTAGCGGCGAGTCGCTGGGAAAAAGCAATTAGCCTTCTTAAAACCGTCCCGAATTCTCACCCAAATTTTGCCATTGCACAAAAGAAGATTAGCACCTATCAAAGGAATTTAGCAATTATTGAAAGTAACCTAAAAGAGGCACAACGGGACTATTTTCAAGAATCACTACAACTGGGGATGAAAGCGGCTCAAGCGGCTCAATCTGCACAAGGCTTATCTGACTGGCAGCAAGTGGCAAATAAATGGGAGCTAGCTATTAATAGCCTGGAAACTGTACCCAATCGTAGCAAAAATTATTCGAGGGCGAGAACAAAAATTATTGAGTATCAACAAAATTTGAGTGTAGCTAATGAAAAGATAACAGATGCTGTCACAGCCAAGTATTGTCAACCTCAAGTCGCTCCTATCGAATCGGAAGGATTAGTCGTTTCTAATCTTCGGATTTACAGCGAACCGACTGACGAAGAAAATTTTGTTTACGGGTGTATTACTAATCAAAGTAACCAAAGCTTATCCAGTATTGGCGTAACCTATGGCTATACGTATGAAAATGGATTTGGTGCTGGTCTCACGTCCCTTACCGACTACGATTTTACCCTTAATCCCGGAAAAACAATGTTCTTTAAGAGTTCTTTCTCTTTCAATAAAAATGTGCCAGAGGTTGAGCTAAGTTTTAGCTCAGAAGCGGGGACAGTAGACACGATTATCACTCGTTAATCTAGGGAATAGAGAATTTAATATCGTCTCCCCACAATAGATAGTGCGTAAATTCCTATTGTAACCGATGGTAAAAATAAGGGAACCAATAGGGCAGCGGAAATATAAACCTGTAATCCAATTAGTCCATAAATAGCAGTTGCACTGGTTAATAGTACCAACCCATGCCATATCTTAATTTGTCGGCGTTCACCAATAATTAATAACATTCCTTTCCCCAAAAATGCCGCCATACCAACCATCCACAAATCTGGAATTGGAATCACTAACCTTTGACTTAATAAATGATGCATAGTATAGGCATGTGCCTCACCTCCTGTAAATACGGGTGGATAATTGATTTGCGGATTTTGCGATCGCCAATAGTCTACAGCCAGGGGAATGGGAAAGTTATCACTCCCTCCATCAGTTACTCCCGCTTGGTCATATCCGCCAGCCGCAATCAGGACAACTTGCTGTTTTAATTGTTCCGGTGTTGGTGCGTTATTGGTATTTTCTAGTAACTCCCAAGCGGCGATAGTTTGATAGGCATAATCGGGAGGGATGGAAAAATCAATAATTGGATATAACCAAAGTTGTTGAAATTTTCGCGATGGGTTCGTAATGGAAGGAAGGCGCAACTCATGCAAAAAGGCAGTGAGGGGATTGGGGGCAGGATTTTGGTCTAAATAGGAAACCAATCGGGTGCGAAAAATTGCCGATGAATCAGTCTCGGTTAATCGCTGGGGTTGCGGTAAATTCGGATCGATAGGTGTTTGATTGGCGGCGCGGGCGAGGGCTAATAAATAGGCAAAGGAACAACTATCTGCACAACTGGTATGGGCGGGTAGAAGTTTAGCGTACCAAAGGGGCGCATTAATATAAGCCTCTAAAGTCCAATTGGGGTGGGCGAGACTATCAATTATTCCTAGTTCTTCGTTTCCGGTTTTTACCGCCGCAAATACCAACCAGGTTTGTTTTTTGTCGATGGCTTGCTGAATGGATTGGGCGAGAACATCATCTTCATCGGTGGGACTATCCAGGAGATAATCTAACCCAATCACTTTGGCATCTAATGCGGTAAGCTGATCAATGAGGCGAGCTAAATAGGTGCGGTCAATGGGATTAATTCGTCGCGCATCAATATTAGCACGGAGAAGAGAATCACGATCAATATGAACTAACAGAACCGGTGGGGATTTATCGGTAGGAGTCTGTGCGGTGATGTTTCGATAAACCGACTGCATCCAAACCCGCCGTTCCAGTAGAAAATCTTGCACCCCAGGGCGTAAACTAAGAAACATGAGAACTAAAAGCGCGATCGCTTCGAGTTTAGTGGGCAACCAACCCTTGACCTGTTGCTTCCAGCCCCTGGGTTCTAGCCGAAAGGGTGAGGCGTCAGGATGGCGAAAGAGGGAGGGAACTAAATAGGCGCTAGGATAGGTGAGATGCTTTTCTAATTTGAGATACTGACAAGCTTCCCGCAGGGATTCTTGTACATCATGAAACTGGGCTAACCGTTGCAGAAACTGGACGAGGAATTCTTGGGCGACGTGGTTATGAATCGGTTCTCGCATCACCGCCACCTGACTTAAGCCTAAATCAATCAGGGAATTGGCTAAACTGAGTCCATTACAGGAGTTAAACAGGGCAAATTGTAATCCTCGTTCCTTGGCGATTTTCACAGGGGTAGCGATTTCACTGAAATTCACAGACAATCCCGGCGCGATCGCAAACTCTCCACCGGTTAAAATAGTTTCATTACTATGACCCGCAAAAAATAAGATATCCCAGCCTCGTTCATCGGTGATTTGCTTGACAATTTCCGTTTTTAATGCATTTCCATCCTGTCCAGGTTGCCAACCGACAAAAACAACCTCAGCGATTCCGGCGAGCGATCGCACCGCCTCTTGATCCGCCTTAAAATCTAATCCGGTATCATCTCCCCAAATCACCAAAATCCGCGCCCGTCGCCGCCGCCTGGGTGTCACTGTGGTGCCTTGAATCGTCAGGGGTGTACGCAGGATATGAATTTGAGATGGTGCGGCAAACTCTGTCCCAATTTCCCAGGCTTCCCAGGGTAATCGGGCGAGTTCTAGGGGATTACAGGTGAGAAAGATTTCGATAATCGGCATATCCTTCATCCCCTGATCTCGAACCGCCTGAACGATACGAGAACGAAGTTCAAACAACTCCCCTCGCCGCAACCATTGATGAAACTCGTAGAGTAATTTCGCCTCAGCTTGGACAAGTTTAGCGTGCCAATCAATTGGCGGTGTATTCAAGTTACCCATCTGAGACACCCGCCCTCGCAGCGCCTGCTTATAGAAACTCAGATAAACCGTACTCCAATCCTGATACAGCGTGGTTAGGGTTTCTGGATAGGGTAAGGTGACACCAATTTGTTGTCCTCGTCCCCAGGACAACTCAAACAGACAAGCCTGTTCGACGCGCTGCACTTTGAGATAGAACACAAAACGGTTGGGAGTCATTGACTTAGTGGGGGAGGATGTCAACGCCTTCTGTCTTGTAACTTGCGATAAACGTCTCGCACATCAACCTGATGATGGGCTAATGCGACTAGGGTGTGATAAAATAAATCAGCCACCTCAGACGCGATCGCATCCAACTCATCATCCTTGCACGCCATCACTACCTCGGCGGCTTCTTCGC
The DNA here is from genome assembly GCF_040226375.1 of Coleofasciculus sp. G2-EDA-02. NCBI lineage: Bacteria > Bacillati > Cyanobacteriota > Cyanophyceae > Coleofasciculales > Coleofasciculaceae > Coleofasciculus > Coleofasciculus sp. G2-EDA-02. Next base: position 4,262 of record NZ_JAVKEW010000276.1, read on the forward strand.
CAATCTTTTTGAGAATCTTATTATCCCCACCCTTAAATAGCTTACAGGTATAGGATTCGGCTGTGGGATTATCCCGGCGATGGCAAATCACTTCAAACACCTGAGATAGGGTATCGGCTGGCGGTGCAGCCTTTATCCCATCCACCTGATGGAAACAACTGCGTTCCCCAGTATGACAGGCAACATCCCCCACCTGTTCTACACCAATCAGCAGCGTATCACTATCACAGTCATAACGGAGCGATCGCACATGCTGCAAATGACCCGATGTCGCGCCTTTGTGCCATAATTCCTGACGCGAGCGACTCCAGAACCAGGTTTCCCCAGTTTCCAAGGTTTTCTGCAACGATTCCCGATTCATCCACGCCATCATCAATACTGTACCATCCAGATAATCTTGGACAATGGCAGGGACAAGTCCGTGATCGTTATAACGGATTTTCTCAACCGGAATCGCGGGAGTCGGAGTAGAGGATGTAGTCGATGACATAGTGGAGTAAATTAGCAACTAATATAGTTCAGGCATCTCTTATGAATGATTTTACCAAGTTGGATCACTGTAGAGATTAATCGTAAGCTGTTCGGAACCCGGTGGTACAGCAGAGATGCAGGCGCAAATCGTTTCTCCCTCGTTAATCTCAACCTCACAAGCATGACACGAACCCATGAGGCATCCTGTGGGAATGAAAACACCCGCGCGTTGAGCTACTTGCAGTAGGGGTTCTCCGACTTCTGCATTAATGGTGACATCATCGGGTAAGAATCGAATGGTAACACTCATGAACAGGTTCTAGTTATTAACTCAGGGCAGGTAAAATAGTACTTAAATCCAAATGAGCCTCTACGCTATCGGCTAAGGAATTCAAAACCACTTCTCGCTGATCTCGGTAGTCTGGAATACCCGTTGGCAAAGACGAAAGTCCGCGTTGATGTCGCAGTTGATTCAACCAAGCCCGTCGCCAAGGACCATTATCAAATAAACCATGAAGGTAAGTCCCCCAAATCGATTGAGTCACATCGACTAATCCTAAACCTGGGTCATCAAACAGGGGTTGATAGGCAGACTGATTATCGGTGGTTTCCGAGTCAATCAGCCGAGAACGTCCTTGATGAATTTCATACCCTTCTACAGGTAAACCAACTTGAGGATAGTTGGAGCTAACCAAGCGTTGACGAGTTACTTTTCGGGCAGTAATTATTGTTTTAATGGGTAATAATCCTAATCCCTGATACTGTCCCGGTTCATCCTCAATGCCATCCGGATCAAGCAAGCTTTGACCCAGCATTTGAAAACCACCACAAATGCCTAAAACTGTACCCCCCGCAGCGGCATAGTTTTGAATTTCTTCAATCATGCCTGTTTTGTGCAACAGGAGTAAGTCTTTAATTGTAGTTTTGGTTCCTGGCAAAATCAAGGCGTCGGGGTAGCCGAGGGATTGATGCGGTGTTATATATTTTACCGTGACCGTCGGTTCAGCTTCTAGGGCGTCAAAGTCGGTAAAGTTAGAGATCCGGGGGAAGCGAATCACCGAGATCGTTAATTCACTATCGAGCTTTCTCTGATTTTCGCGCTCCAGTAGCGCCAAAGAGTCTTCAGCGGGAAATATCTCATTCATCCAGGGAATAACCCCAACCACTGGAATTCCCGTGCGTTGTTCAAGCCAAGTAATCCCCGATTCCAAAAGCGAGCGCTGTCCTCTAAACTTATTAATTACCACGCCCTTAATCAAGGCTCGCTCATCTGCGTCCAACAGTTCCAGAGTCCCAACAATATGAGCAAATGCGCCGCCGCGATCGATATCTACCACGAGTAAGGTTGGTGCATTTAAATGTTTCGCTATCCGCATATTGGTTAAATCGCGGTGCTTAAGATTAATCTCCGCCGGACTCCCTGCACCCTCACATACCAGAAAATCAAACTCATGACTCAAACGCCCTAGGGACTCTTCAATCGCCTGCCAACCGCGATCAAAGTATTGTTCGTAATAATCCGCCGCGCTGACTTTACCCACCACTTGACCCATGAGGATAACTTGAGAGGTCATATCCCCTTGAGGTTTGAGTAAAATCGGGTTCATTTCGACACAGGGCGTCACATTAGCCGCCCAGGCTTGGACGGCTTGAGCATGTCCAATTTCTCCCCCATTGGGGGTGACATAGGCATTGAGCGCCATATTTTGTCCCTTAAACGGAGATACACGCCAACCGCGCCGAGAAAGAATACGGCACAATGCGGTAACAATAAACGATTTTCCTGCGTGGGACGTTGTCCCCACCACCATCAGCGATTTCATAAAGCGGCTTCGGAGTTATAGGGTAATCAGGACAAATAGAAGCAACCCTGGACTATAGATTTAAATCGGCAATCGCCACCAACGGTTCCAGGCGTGAGTGATGCGATCCCAAAGGGATGGCGGGGGTAATGACTCGCCTTGGCTTGCCCATTTTTCCACCAGTTGACGACCCAAGGGCGTGAGACGAAAACTGTCGGTAATACCCTGCCCATCAACTTCTCGCCGCAACACACCGACTTGAATCAACCACATTAAATCACGTTCGGCTGCCAACTCGGATAAGGAACGCTTAGAATAACCCTGTTCTATCCCTTTTTGGGTTGCGATCGCGAGTAGGGAAACACTGGTCGAACGCATCTCCTTGTACAAGGTTAACTGAAAGGGCAAACAGCGCACAGCTTGTTCAGCGCGTTGAACCGTTCGCTCTGGATAGTGAACCGACTGGGCTTTTTGTGACGAAATGGAAGTCATTGGTTAGCTGGTGGAAACGCTAGTGAACCCCACTTTTAGGCTTCAATCCATCCATCTTAACTTTAGTATTGCCGAGCGTGTATTGGCTTGAATCAATATCAAACACGTAAATAACCGGAGCTTGGTAGCCCCGATCTTTTAAGTCGGGGCGTCCAAGCGACAACGCAGCTTTAGCTGCCGTCAAACTGATAGAATAAATTTGTGAGTAAGAATCACCATCTATGCAACGAATCATTCTAGTACGGAGCAATCCCCGCTACGAAGAACCGAACGCAAGCTGCGAAACGA